>CAKZKB010000655.1 GCA_937121005.1 uncultured cyanobacterium
GCGGCCGAGATCGATGTGCGATCGCACGCCGGCCAGCAGTTGAGGGAAACCTAGCGCGGTCTCGGCAAAGGGGGTAAACTCGTCGTATACGATCGCCCCTGGGATGCGAGTTTCAATGGCTTCGATGAGTTGGTTCCATTGCAGGCGAATGGTGCTTTGGCTGTCGGGGGGAAACTCCAGGGTACGATCGCACAGGCGAATAATGGTGCGGCGATCGACCAGGTGTAAGTCGCGAACGATAGCATAGTCGCGAACTTCGCTTTTGCGGCGAAACCGTTCCCACTCGCGGCGACGGTTGGGATCGTACTGGAGTACGTCGGCGAACAGGGGTAAAAGTCCTTTTACTTCTTGGCGAACCTGCGACCATGGGAAGGTAAACGTGCCTTCGCGATCGCGATCGTCTCGACAAACGGCGATCGCTTCGGTATGGGTGAGGCGGGGGAAGCGTACCACGCGCAAGATGCGAATTTTTTCCAGCTTCGCTAACGAGATCCAAAATGTCGGAACCCCTAGCTTTTGCAATTCTTTGGCGTATACTTGCATTTGGGCGGCGGTGCCCTTGCTGTAGAGTCGCCAACCGCGACTGGGAAGTTGCAACCGTGCCGAGTAGGGATCGGTGTCGAGGAAACGCGCCAACTGGACGGCGATCGACTTTCTCTCGTCGTTGGGAACGGCTTTCAGCAACAGGATAGCAGGTTCGGCGGTGCGAGGATCGGCAGCGAGGCGATCGATCTGCTGTTGGCGGCGGGTTTTTTCCAGGGTTTCCAAGCGTTGCAACCCTTGGCGCGATCGCGACAGCAATTTCGGCATACTGGTGGCTTGCATGACGCGACGGTAGGCAGTTTCGGCGCGATCGCTTTTGCCCGTCTCTTCGTAATAGCGGGCGATGTAAAATTGTACCCAAGGGTCTTTGGGCGATTCCTTTTGCCACGCCTTGATTAAGCGCGACGCTTCTTTGTAGTCTTGGCGATCGAACGCTGCTTGGACGCGATCGAGCATGGTTGCGTACCCACCAAATAACACTATGGTATCCTAAAATGCACGGACGCGGTTGTATTGTACTCAGCAATTTTCTGAAAACGAACCTGGCTGTTGACGGCACGACGACTATGGGAACTTTGATTGTAAGCATTCAGGTCAAAGCCAGAAACCCGGTTTCTCAAAGGATAAACTCGAATTGTATCTGGCGATCGGCAAGAAACCGGGTTTCTATGCCCATTGACGATCGGACACCTGAATAGTTACCTTTGATTGAATTAGATCGCCAACCGAATTCGTTCGCACCTGACCGACAATAAAGCCATCGTTAATCCCATCAACTGAAATAATCTTGACTTCTCTCCTAACATCACGAGCTACAAATCTTGATATTACAGTTCCAGGCTTGTAGACACGCCGCCTATACCAGTGTTTGATTTTTTGAATCAGGTGTATCATATTACTGAGTGCTTCCGGTTCCTCATAGCTTGCAAATTGTCAAGTATCCCGACGATCGCGGTAACGAGCTAACCGATACCTACCACGATCGACATCAAGGCGCGATCGACCAGGCAAATTGGGAGTTTTCCATCAAACCTGAAGAGTGGGAGTCCGTCGAAATTGAAGCAGAAGTCAGAAGGATGAAGGAGGATAGAAAGGATGAAGTAGGAAGGATGAAGGATGAAATTTCTCCCCCTACCCCCTAATCCCCTAATCCCCTAATCCCCCAATCCCCCAATCCCCATCTTACGAGGCTTCCGGCGGTTCCGACGAGGGCGATGGTGTTGTTGCTAACTGTTCTAAGGACTCGGGAACCCGTTCTCCGTTGTCGCGAATCAGTTGAATGACTTGAGCGAGTAACGTGGTCAACTGTCCTTCTTCTAGTAGAGAATTGATGAGCGAAAACCCACTGGTTGACATCATCAACTTCGAGATTTCGCCCGATCCACTGCTGCCATTCGTACCGGGGAAAGAGTAGATTTTGGCATCGCCTAAAATACCCGGTTGCGGAGCCAATGCCATCATCAGTTCTGGCAATTGAGCGATCAGTTGCGGCCCCAATTCCGAAATCAAGCGAGCCGTTAGGTTAGCGTTGTTGATGGCATTTTCGGCCATGACTTTGGCTTCGATCCCTTCGGCTTCGGCTAAATCTTTGTCGCGGTTGGCATCAGCAAGCGTGCGAATCGATTCCGCTTCGAGATCGGCTGCTTGGCGGGCAATTTCCGCTTGTCGCCGCCGCCGGAAAACGTCGATTTCGACCACGTTTTGATCGCCAATGCGTTGCTTTTCGGCTTCCCGTTCCGCTTCGATCGCGCTCAGTTGTTTTTTACGGTTGGCTTGTTCGATTTCGATCGCGGTTCCTACCGCAGACTCGGCGGAGGCGCGTTCTGCGTCGGCTTCTAAGCGTTCCCGTTCTTTATTGGCGATCGCGATCGCTGCTTCTTGTTTGGCAACTTGCGAAAGTCGTTCGGCTTCGGCGACTTCCACTTGTGCTGTCAAGCGGTTGGCTTCGGTGGTTTTTTGGCGGTTAATTTCGGCCATTTCTGCTTCTTGTTTTTGCAGTGCTTGCGCCACTTTCAGCTTTTTCTGCTGCTCTTCTAAAGAGATATCTGCCTCGATTTGGCTTTGCTGAATGCCGAGTTTTTTGCGAATTTGTTCCTCTTCAACGGCTTTGGCTTGGAGGATTTTGTTGCGCTGTTCGTTGGCTTCTTCGGTGTCTTTGGCAGCCTGAATTTCTCGGGCGCGTTGAGCTCGCAGGGCCTCGAGTTGGAGTTGCTGTTCGAGTTGGGCGCTTTCGCGATCTTTCTCAATTTCGAGGGACTGTTGGCGGGCTTCTAATTCTTGTCGCTCGATCGTCAGTTGCGTGGTCAATGCGTACTCGCGCCGCTCTTGTTCGGTGCGGAGTTCGACCTCTTCTTTCTCCTTAATTGATTTTTGAATCGTTTCGGTTCGCAGTTTCACCCCTTGAGCATCGAAAAAGTTGTTCGTGTCGTAAGTGTCGCTTTCTTCGATTTCCGAGATGGCGATGTTGTTGAGGGTTAAACCCACTTTTTTTAAGTCTTGCTGGATCAGGTTCAAGACTTCATCGGCAAAACCCAGTTTGTCCGAGTCAATTTCTGCTAAACTCTTGCGCTTGGCGGCGGCACGGATAGCATCGTCAGCGCGTTTTTCCAGGGCTTCTTTAATATCGTCCGGGGAAATATTACCTGCTTTTGACAAGCGAGCGGCGGCGGTTTTCACATCTTGCTCGTCCGCATTGACGCAGACGTAAAATGTCACCCGCATATTGGCTCGCAAGTAGTCTTGAGTGCGAACGGCTAGGTTTCCCGTGCGTTCGACATCAATAGAAATCTCGCGCATGGGGACGCGGGTCAGTTCGTGAAACCCCGGCAAGACAATACAGCCACCGTAGAGGATGACGGTATTTTTCTTGGCTAAAAAGCCTCCGGTACGGACAAAGGCTTCGTTATTGGGTGTAATTTGATAAACGCGAGTGTAAGCCCAAAATCCGAGCAATATCAGGATGACGATCGCGATAATTCCGAACGCCGTACCCCCCAGAACGATACTCGGATCGAATTGAGCCAGTTTCAACTCTTCTGGCGTATCTTCGGTTTCCATTTCCGTCGTCTGAACCTGGGCGACAATTGCCGTCGGTTCGGGCAGCAGTTCGGGGGCGATGGGTTTGGCTTCTACAGCGAGAGAGGCGAGCAAAGACAACAAAAACATCATGGCAGTTACCACAAGTTAAGAGCGATCGTTGAGCCAGCGATCGCGATCGATGCTATCGTTGGCAACAACAATGTAAATGGGGGAGTCGTAGTCGATAATTAGCACTTCTTCACCGCGTTGGGGAATGACGGTGGCAAAGTTGGGGACAACAGCATTGATAGTCACTAAATTGCGAGCCGGATCGACAGCATCGACTTGGCCGATTTTACGGCTATCCGCTTTCGGAATCAGGGAAGAACTCACAGTTCCGATACACCCCACCAAGCGATCGCTGCTGGCATCTTCCCCAAACGAAGCAATAAAAATTTTCCCCAGCGGACGAGTGAGGAAACCGCCTAATACAAACGCGATCGCTCCCGATCCAAAAAAGACGATCGTCGCCAGGGGTTGTCCGGGCAAATTTAGGGCAACATTAAGCACCCAACCGAGAAATCCCCACAGGCTCAAATCGGTCGCCAGCAGGAGCAACAAGGGAATTTTTCCCAAACCGAACCAACCGAGAATTTCGATCGGCAAAAACTCGCCATCGGTCTCGAAATCGAGCTCGTCTTCCACGGCTCCGGCAGAAATGGCAAACAGAAACATCAGTACGCCCGTACCGAGAAACAGCCAATAGGGTAAGTTTGCCGAGTCGAAAAGCATGGGGCGATGAAATTCTAGCTTTTGGGGGACTTTATAGCATCGTACCCCGCATAAAATAAAGTATAGGTCTTTTGCAATGTTTCTTTAATTATGCAAGTTAAACGATTGGGCCATGTGGCAATTTGCGTCAAAGATGTCGATCGCGCTGCCGCCTTCTACCAGGGCTTGGGCATGGAGTTGGCATGGAAGGATGGCGACTGGGCCTACCTGAAAGCCGGAAGCGACGGCCTCGCCCTCCTCAGCCCCCAGTACGAACAAGCCGGGGCCCACTTTGGGTTTATTCTCGACGATCGCGCCGAAATGGAAGCGGCGTACCGAGAACTGTTGGGGCAAAACGTCCACCTGACGGAGATCCACGAACACCGCGACGGTACGGCTTCGTTCTACGGACGGGATCCCGATGGCAATTGGTTCGAGTATCTTTACGAGCCGCCGAAAGTGTCGCCAACGGTTTGATGGCGGTCGTTTGGGGCGATCTGGCAACCATCGTTAGGGGGTTAAATGTCAGGAAAACATTAAATTTTATAATTTTGTATCTTGCATTTCCTCAGTTCTCGCTTTATTGTGATAAAGCGGAAATCGATCGCACCCTACAGACTGTCACGCCAAAGGGGAAACCTCAGTATATGGACGCTTCACAACTCCGTTTTTGCATTCACAACATCACCTCGGTTGAGGAGTGCTACGCCCAACTGGATCTCGATCGCTTGAAGGCGTTGTTCGAGCTTTCGGCGTTTTGGGCTCGCGATCGCCACCCGGAAGAATGGGCGATCGCCATTGCTAACAGCGATCCGGTTGTCACGATCCAAGACGGGGAACGCCTGATTGGGTTTGCCCGTGCCACCTCCGACGGCATCTATCGCGGTACAATTTGGGATGTGGTGGTGCACCCGGAATATCGCGGTGTCGGGTTAGGAACCAAACTGGTGGAAACGGTACTCAGCCATCCGAAAATGAATCGCGTCGAGCGCGTTTATCTGATGACGACGCACAAACAAAGTTTTTACAAGCACATTGGTTTCGAGGAAAATGCCAGTACGACTATGGTGTTGTACAACCAACAACCGGAGTTGGAATTGGCCGCTATTTTGGGCGATGGGGGCGCTGTGGCCGATCGCGTCGAGAATGTTTCTGCGGCTCGAGAGGGCTAAGTCACTACAACCGTTTGTAGTTATTCGGGCCGCGATCGGGAAGGAGTCGCAGTCGTTGGCGATCTAAATCGGGTTCGAGCCCTAATGCTTCTAACGGTAAAAATCCCAAGAGGGGATCTTCTCCGGTTGGTAACTCCCAGCAGGTCAATTGTAACTCCCGATTTTCGATCGCCAGGGTCGCATCTCTAAAAACGCGCAGCGATCGCGACCCAATGGCGGTTTTGACTTCAATGGTTCCAGCCAAAGGTAAACCGAGGCGATCGATAATATCGGCCGGCAAACATAATTGATTCGTGCCCGTATCGACTAAAATATCGGGTAAAATAATCTGGCGAACCTCGTTTCCCGATATGAAGCCTCGTTCTGCTAAAATTTCGTCGATGTGGTTGGTAATCGTAGCCGATGTGGTGACTCGTCCCATCTTGTTGGTGCGTTACGGTGGTGTTAATTTGTGTGCTAGAATTGATGGTCGATCCTCGCTGTAACACACCCTACTTTAATTTTTAATTGAAATTGGTGCGTTACGGCGATGTTGATTTGTGTGTTAGAATTGATGGTCGATCCTTGCCGTAACACACCCTACGGGATTAACTGGAAGTGGGAGTGGGTTGGTTGAGTTTCAACCCGAGAACCTGAGTGTACGCGCCTCGGGCTTGGGTGACACCGATCGTGCGTTCGGCTGATTCGATCGTCGGGCGGCGCAGGCTGACGACAATAAATTGTGCGTGTTGGGCCTGCTTTTTAATCATTTTAGCAAGTCTTTCTACGTTTGCTCCATCGAGAAACATATCGACTTCATCGAAGGCGTAAAAAGGCGAAGGGCGATAGCGTTGCAGGGCGAAAATAAAGCTGAGGGCGGTGAGGGATTTTTCCCCTCCCGACATGGAGGCGAGGCGCTGTACGGGTTTACCTTTGGGGTGGGCGACGAGGTTAAGTCCGCCCTCAAAGGGGTTGTCGGGGTGACTTAGTTCTAGGTGTCCGTCGCCTTGAGAAAGTTCGGCGAAAATGTGGGAGAAGTTCTCATTGACGACATCGAAGGCTTCGCGAAATGATTGCAGTCGCAAAGTGGTGAAGTTTTCAATTCGCAGTAGGATCTCGGTGCGTTCGCCTTCGAGGGTGGTAAGTTTGGCGGTGAGATCTTCAAGGCGCGATCGCACTTTGTCGTATTCTTCTAGGGCTAGCATATTCACGGGTTCCATGTCGCGGATCCGCTTTTGCAGGCTTTTAACTTCGGCGGCGATCGCGTCGAGTTGCACGTCTTCGGGGACTTCGGGAAGCGGATCGGGCAGTTCTTCACTGCGCGATCGCAATTCTTCTTCTAAATGTTGCAGTTGTTCTTTGCGCTGCTGTTGGCTTTCTTGCAGTTTTTCTAAACGCCATTCGAGTTGTTGTTTGGCGAGGTGACGTTCGCGCAGGTGGGCTTCGGCGCGATCGCGTTGTTGTTTTTCTTCGCCGAGTTTGGCTTCGAGTTGACCCAATTTTTCTTGGGTTTGTGCCATCTGACGGCGAATGTTTACCTGTTGGTTTTCTAGGGCCGATCGCTGGGTATATTGAGTTTCTCGGGCAGTGCGATCGTCGTGGAGACGATGCTGGCTTTCTTCAATACTCGCTTCTAAACGCTGTTGTTGCGTTTCTAGGGTTTGTAAGTTGTCTTTAGCGGCTTTTAAGGCGGCTTCTTTTTCGTTGAGAACGGCCTCTTGTTGGCGAATCAGGGCCTGTGCCTGTTGCCATTCGCTGTGGGTTTGCGAGGCTTCCATTTCGGTCAGTTGTTGGCGCAAGCGATCGAGTTGTGCCTCTTTTTCGGGCAGTTCGGTGTCGAGTTGTTGCAGGCGATCGCTTTGGGTGCTAAAATCAGCAACTTGGTTTTCCAACTGCGATCGCGTTGTTTCTTGTTGCTGCTGCAAACTGTTGGTTTCTTTTTGCAACTGTTCGGCTTTCAGTTGCACTTCTCGATGTTGCTGGCGCAGTTCGATGAGTTCTTGCGATCGCGTTTTTTCCTCTTGCGACAATCCTTCGATCGCGGACAAGCAACGATTGAGAACGGTATCGATTTCCTTCAACCGTTCTCGCAGGGTAATGACTTCGGTGGACTCGCTGGCTTCGACACTGCCAAAATGAATTGACGAGGAACGGCCGCTGCTTCCTCCGGTCATTGCGCCACTGGTTTCGAGGAGTTCTCCTTCTAATGTTACAATGCGAGTTTGTCCGAGAACGGCGCGGGCATTGTCCAGAGTATCGAATACGGCCGTCGTGCCGAAAACATAGGCAAAGACGCGATCGTAGCGCGG
>CAKZKB010000656.1 GCA_937121005.1 uncultured cyanobacterium
GATCGCTAAGTTTGCTTCTTTTTGGGAAGAAACCGCCGTCGATCGCTGTATGGAAACATCGGGAACACCAACCAGTAGCGAGGTTTCTCCACTGAGTTCGTAAATCCGTTCTTCGATCGCGGCGATGTATTTAGGTCGAAGTTTGGGAGCGAGATCGTTGGCGATCGCGGTAATTAAGCGATGGTGAATTCCTGACCATAAGGTAGGATGTTCCAGGTAAGGATTCATTCCGGGGAAGGGAGAGGGCATATCAATTCAAAATTCAAAATTCAAAATTCAAAATCGGGATCGTGACTGGTAAAAGTGTAGCATGAATTAAACTCAGGCTGCAAATCTGACCGAGCATATCCTGGATACAAGCCTCTAAGTTTAGACATGGAGTCTTAATTCTTAATTCTGAACTCTGAACTCTGAATTGGAGCGAAGCGACTTGGCAATCTAATCTAAACCTGCCCCATACTTCCACGCCTCCAAAAGACGATCGCGGCGAAACTGCCATTGCGGAGGTAAATTCTCTGGTACATTTTTAAGCGATCGTCCCAGGGAATACAGCAGGCGATAGAGTCCCAAATTGGTATAGTGAGGCATCCATTTTAATAATGGCACGATTCCCGTGCGGGGCAACACTTTTACCACTTCACCCGGAGACGCGATCGCCGTTTGAAATAAGGCTTGCGAAAGCGTATCGAAGCGAATAACATCCTGTAGAAACGGACGCAAAACCGCATCGCCAGAGGATTCCATTGCTGCAAACACAGCCGATAGCAAATCGTTAATTGCATTGGGATCGGGATGTTCGCTCATCTTGACGCGCATGGTTTCTTGAAACAGCCACGCAACGGAAAGATTCGGTTGGTAGGGTTGCAAGAGTGCCAAGGCATCGCGATCGTAGATATCGTTTTTCAAGGCAGAGTCTATTCCATTTGTCAATCGATCTAAATGGCGCACCATGGCCCCAAATCCACCAAAACTGAGCGGCGATTGATTGCTACTGCTGTCGCCAACAAAAACCAGGCGATCGCAAGGAGATTGGAGGGGACTGCGGCGATAGGAAGGGAAAAACCCAAACAGCGATCGCACCCAATCGAGGCGATCTAGGTCGATATTTTGGTATTCGGGTAACAGGCGAAAATACTCTGACAGCAGAAACTCTAAACCGAAGCGATCGGGATTGACATCGAGATAAGTAAATAAATAGGTCGTGCGTCCGTCTCGCGCTGGAAATGCTTCCCAAAAGTATTGACATTTATTTTGGATTGGGGTAAAAGAAACAAATAGATCTCCCGTTTCATTGCGATCGTACCCTTTGGCGCAGGTTCCGACGACCATACAAATTCCGTCGGCTTTTTCTCTTTGTCGAAATTGACGGACAATGGGGGAAAAATGTCCCATTGCATCGATTAGCAAGCGTGTTTTCAATTCGCGATCGCGAGTTTGCACTCGTACTCCGTCAGTGGCGACGATCGCGCTTTCAAATGCAGTATTTTCTAGCAGTATTCCCCCCGCCGCCAGGAACTTTTGCTTTAGCGTTTCTAATAGGAAAACTGGATCGACTCCGATGTTAAGAATGTCGCGCACCCAGATTTCCGTCCCGCCAAGAAAGTTGACCCGTGCGGGGTTGTATTCAGTGGCGATCGCGGTTTCTAGTTCCGTCTCCGATAGCAATTCTAACTCTAAAAAGACCTGCAATTCTTGTCGGGAAATGTTCCATTCTTGATCTCGTCCGCGTAACGTTCCGCGTTCGACAACGGCCACTTTCCAGCCTCGTTTTGCAAGCGCCGCACCGATAAAAATTCCCAGCGTTCCCCCACAAATGACAACATCGAAATCGGTTTCGCCAATGGTTTCCTTGCTGTCTCGGATAACAGTCGTTACCGGAAACGATCCCGATCGAAACTGTTCCCAAGCGCGATCGGCTCGGTGCAATCCGTCGAGGGGATTTCCGGGGATTTGTGTTAGAATGCGATCGACAATTTTCATATCAATGAACAATGAGGAATGAGCAATAACTCTCCTTGAAAGGTACAGGCTCGATCTCGAAATAGATTTGATTTTTCTTCTCCATAAATGGAAAGTTGCGCGATCGCGATTTTTCGTATTTGTAGGGGCTAAGCATTCGCACTAAGCATGGTGAATGCTTCGCCCGCCCAAGTGTATCGGATTGTAGCATCGATCGACCGGATTTGAGATCGTAGAAGTTAACAGCGTCCAGAAGTCGTTTCCACAATTGGTTCTGAAGCAGGCACTTGCGCGGTACAATAGGGATACAACGGAATTTGAATCCAAAATTCTGCCCCTTCTCCGGGTGCGGAAATACACTTCAAAATACCGCCATGTTTTTCTGTCACAATTTTGTAACTGATGGACAATCCCAAACCCGTACCTTTACCGACAGGTTTTGTGGTAAAATAGCGATCGAACAGTTGCGCTTTCACAGCTTCGCTCATACCGGGGCCGTTGTCGCGAATGCGAACGACAGCCCAGCGATCGTCGAGGATTTGGGTACAAATCCAAATGGTTGGCTGTATGCGAGCATTTCCATTACGATCGCGATCGCGCATTTCTAAGGCATCGATGGCGTTACCGATGACATTCATAAACACTTGATTGAGTTGTCCCACGTAGCAAGACACCAACGGTAACTCACCATATTCTTCTATAATCCGAATGTTACCATGTTTGATGCGGTTATGCAAAATTAGCAGGGTTCCTTCCAAACCCTGGCGCAAATCGACAAGTTCCATTCCCAGGCGATCGCTGCGAGAAAAGTTGCGTAGCGAAGCAATAATTTGACAAATTCGATTCACCCCTACGCGCATAGAAGAGAGCAATTTTGGCAGATCCTCGAGGGCATAATCAATATCGATCTCTTCGGCGAAGTCTTGGAATTCTTCATCGGGATATCGATTTCGATAGCGTTCTAGCAACTCCAAAATATCGCTGAGATATTCTTCGGCGTAGGTTAAATTCCCACTGATGAAGTTGACAGGATTGTTGATTTCGTGGGCTACCCCGGCAACGAGTTGACCCAAACTCGACATTTTTTCGCTTTGGATCAATTGTGCTTGGGTCTCTTGCAATTCAGTTAGCGTTCGTTGCAATTCTCGAGCGTGTTTGTTGGCGCGATCGGCGGCGGTGCGACTGCGTTCGTAGGTACGCGCTTTTTCGATCGCGGCTGCTGCTTGAGACGCAAACATCGTCAGCAATTTTAGATCGTCTTCAGTATAGTTTACCTCGATTTCGCTGCTGATATCGATGGCTCCAATAGCGCGATTGTTGATTTCGAGAGGAACGCAAATTAAAGAATGGATCGGAGTTGCCCGAGGAATAAAATGTGGATGGTTGTTTGCATCGTTGACAATTTTGCCGATACCGCTTTCGACGACAGACCCAATAATCCCTTGTCCGAAACGCATCGGTTCGCGATACGGATCGCTTTGTCCGAATTCAGCAAAGGCTTCTAATTTACCCGTTTCGCGATCGAGTAAAAGAATGCAACCGCTTGTCGAGGGAAGGAGTTTTCCCGCCTCTTCGATGACTAACTGCGCCACTTCTTTAACATCGAGACTGGAATTGATTTGCGTGTAAATTTCGTGAAACAAATCTAACTCGCGTTCTTTATCGAGTAGATCTTCTCGCAGCGATCGCCGCTCGAGTTCTCCCGCGATCGCGTCTGAAAGTACCACCGCGATCGCCTCTGCTTTTTCGTTTCCGATCGCCCACCCCCAAACCTGGCCCCTCGCACGCACGGGATACTCGCGATCGCCCGAGATCGTACTGTTGCCAAAACGGGATCCATTTTTACCTTTAAACGCGATTTCGGTTCCCAAACTGTCGGCGAGTTGGCCGAGAATGGATCCGCGATCGCGCACCATTTCCTGAAATAAATCGCTCACGAATGACTAACCTCACATCCTATCGATATCATTGAGTATTGATGCTAACTTCGTGGGGATCGCCAACGAGCCTTCCCCTGTCCCGATTAAAAAGGTTTTTTGGTTATTGTAGAAAAAGAATGCAGTGCAGAGGTGGTTTTTGTTACAATAGTGCTGTAAATCTTAAACATTCTTGAGATTTCTTTGCGTCTTGGCCCCAAAAAACCAAACCCCCCCCAAACTTGGGAGGGGTGGCTGAATGGAGCCTACGGGAATCGAACCCGTGTCCGTACTGGGTATTAACTTGCCGATCGTTCACAGGTTTAGCCTCTCTAACCCTCGAGGCGGGAACCGCTACTTATCCCTAGCGGTGGGATTCTCCGGTGGTATCTTTGCTAGTATCTCTACCGAAGACAAGGTACTAGCGCATCCGTTGGGGTTTTACCCTCAGCCCTTAACGGAGTCGAACTGAGAGTGCTCGAACCTATGAGAGGTTTTTTTTAGGCGACAGCAGCCGCTTTACGAGCGAAAGGAACAATGTTGTTCGCAGTTACTTTTTTGTTTGAGCCTAGATTAACGAGAGTGGACTCCCTCTCGACCTGCATCGCGGTTCAGTGTTCGCCAGCACGTCGAAACCAGTGAGGCCCCGCGCGTGGCTCGCTTAACTGCGTGCTTACTTAACCATTATAATCAATTTTGCCATGTTGTGTCGATCGCATTGCGCCTGGGAGGGCGAACTTCCCGATCGTCCCTTGTCGGGTCAACCGAAACAGGGGTGAGGTATGAGGTGCGAGGGAGTAGGTATTAGGGATTAGGTTTTAGGTATTAGGGAGGGGACAAGGATTTAAGTGGACACTGGAACCGATCCCCCCTTCTCCTTGTCTCCCCCTCCCCTTGTCCCCTTGTCCCCCCAAT
>CAKZKB010000657.1 GCA_937121005.1 uncultured cyanobacterium
GAGTGGATATGGCGCAGGTTTTGCATCAGGCGATCGTCAAACCCGTAACGAAAAAACGGCTGCTGCGCGTATTGCAAGCTGGGGGAGAAGAAGCACTCAAATTTCTCTTCGCTCATCTTCCGCTTGCGGTTCCGTTGGAGATGATTAAAGCCTGGATCGAGGAGGACAATTAAAAATTAGAAATTAAAAATTAAAAATGGGGATTTTTTCACAAAATTGACCTATTTATGTAGGGGCGAACGGCGTTTGCCCAATCCTAAATGTCACGCTTTTTCTGGAAAATGGTATTATAGCAGTGATGACACGAGTTTCTATGAGTTGTCTATTTAGGCTTGCCGATCCTAATGAGTATCATTGACCACGATCGTCTATTTAAGGAGGTTTTGTCAACCTTCTTGGCCGAGTTCCTATCAGGCTTTTACGGACAAGCATGGCAGCAGATCGAGCCTAATTCACTGGAGTTGAAAGATAAAGAACTGTTTACAGATGTGACATCGGGACAGCGATATGCGGCGGATCTAGTTGTCTTAGCAAAATTAAAAAATGGCGATCGCGTCGTGTTGCACGTCGAGCATACATCCAGTTCGACAAGCAATTTCGATCGGCGAATGTTTTTATATTTTTCTCGCTTGCACGAAAAATATGCTTGTCCCGTTTTTCAAATCGTTGTCTGTTCCTTTGACACGCCGCAACGTGCGGAACGCGATCGCTATCGGGTGAAAGCCTTCGGTCGAACTTCCCTAATATTGCGCTATAATGTGTTGCAACTCAACCGTCTCCATTGGCGCGATTTTGTCAGCATCCCCAATCCCGTCACTTGTGCGTTTGCTGCTAAAATGAAAATGGCGCGATCGCAACGTCCGATCGTCAAGCTAGAATGCTTGCGAACCCTTTCGCAATTGGGACTCAATCCGGCACGCACTCAACTCGTCTCCGGCTTTATCGATACCTATCTCAAACTCAATGCGGAAGAGGAAACCATCTTTCGATCGCGCTTACAAGAAATTTTACCCGAACAGCAGGAGGAAGTGATGCAAATTGTCACCACTTGGATGGAACAAGGAATTGAAGACAATTAAAAATTAGAAATTAAAAATTAAAAATGGGGATTTTTTCACAAAATTGACCTATTTATGTAGGGGCGAACGGCGTTTGCCCGATCGCAAGCGGCACATTGTGGTACAATGAGCGACAATGGCAAGTTCCCCCCCCCAGATGGCATGATACAGTGGAATAAGGGACAACATCTCCAAAACGGAAAGTACGAAATCGTTGACATTCTCGGCGGTGGCGGCTTCGGTGTCACCTATCGCGCTAGAGAAGTGGCAACGAACCGCATGGTGGCGATAAAAACCCTTAATGCTGTCGTCCAGAATAAACCCAACTTTGCCGACTATCAAGAGAAGTTTGTCAAAGAGGCATTTTGTCTGGCAAGATGCAGCCATCCCCACGTCGTACAAGTCTTTGATGTGTTTCAAGAAGATGGCTTGTGGTGCATGGTGATGGAATACGTGGCGGGGATGAATTTAGCTGAATACATTCAGGATAACGGCTGGCTGACGGAAGCGGAAGCATTGCGCTACATTCGCCAAGTTGGGGAGGCGCTAACTTTCGTTCACCAACAGGGATTTTTGCATCGCGACGTGAAACCCTTAAATATCATGCTGCGGGAAACAACGCGAGAAGCGGTGTTGATTGACTTCGGGTTAGCTAGAGAGTTTACCATTGGCAAAACCCAGACTCATACCAATGCGATTACGGAAGGCTACGCACCTATCGAACAGTATAACCTACGAGACAAGCGAGGAGAATTTACGGACGTGCACGCACTGGCGGCGACGCTGTACAATTTGTTGACGAACGAAATGATTCCTCCGGCGAAGTTTCGTAAAGATTTCAACATTCCTTTACCGCCGCCGACGCAGTACAATTCTAGCATTAGTCAGCGCGTCAGCGATGCTATTCTTAAAGGGATGGCATTGGAACCGCAAAACCGTCCGCAAACGGTGATGGAATGGTTGGCATTGTTGATGGATCTGGGGACACAGAAACAGGGTTTCTCGCTGGAGTTGAAGTCGGCGGTGGGAATGGATTATGGTAAACTACAACAACTGCTAGCGGCGCAAGAGTGGCGAAAAGCGGATGAAGAAACCCGACGGGTGATGCTGAAAGTGGCGAACCGGGAGAAGGAAGGATGGTTAGATAAAGAGTCGATCGACAATTTTCCTTGTGAAGATTTAAGGACGATCGATCGCTTGTGGGTACACTACAGCAACGGACATTTCGGCTTTTCCGTGCAAAAGCGGATATGGCAGCAGTTAGGTGGTAAAATCGACTACGACACCGAATGTAAACTCGGAGACGCTTTTGGATGGCGTAAAGATGGCAAATGGCTGAACTACAACGACCTCACTTTTTCTCTTGCGTCCCCTACCGGACACTTCCCGGATGTTCGCGTGTGTGGGTTTTGGGGGGGGTGGTGGGGGTGGTTGGTTCTTCTCTCGCGTCGAGACTTGTGAAGTGTAACATATAACGGTTTCAGGCGTTTGTAAATTTTTATGAACCGACCCCTTTTCGACGAGTTTTCTAGGGTTTGGCGATTTCGTTACCTGGTACTCCCCCCTTTTGGTCGCTACCCCGAGAGAAGCGGAGCCTGTTAATAGCAAGAAGTCCCTGTTTTTGACACTTCCTCCCTGAAATTGGCAGCACCAAAACCCAGCTTCTCAAAGAAACCGGGTTACTGAAATCTTTTGTTTTCTCCCCTATCGTCCGTCGGCGGCGCGTGCTAGTTTAAGGTTAAGGGAAGAGTGCCACATTATCACTCCGGTGGCAAAAACATCTTCATCGCAAACTGAGGATCGTAACAATTCGCAAGAACGAACTTTTTCGCCACCTCCACCACTTCCCCCGTTGGCGGTTCCCACTGGTTCCAGGGTAACGCCATTTGTCCGGGAGAAGTGGGTTTAGACTTGCCTTTTTTCGCCGTTAACCCTGCTAGCAGCTTGCTTCCCCAGTGGTTTTTGGTTTCTGGTTTGGGTTGGGGACGGTATTTCTGACAGAACTTACGGTATTTCGCCGCACATTCATCCAGGGTATTTCCCAAGGATAAAAATGCTGGATGCCATTGGGTGATACCATCATCACCAGGGCGATCGTGGATGCCATAGTTGCTAAAATCGTAAAAAAATCCCGCCTGCATTTGTGCCGCTTTCGGGTTAGCATGGATATAGCGCAGGGTATTGAGAGCGCGGCGAGTTTCGCTATTGGCAAACCCGGTGCTGTGGTAGCGTTTTTCCCAAAAGTGTCCGGTGCGGTTGAGCATTCGGTTAAAACACATAGCAGTGTACCAGTTCAACCCGTGCATAATTTTGGGGAGGTCTTGCGCTTTTTGCGGCTCGATGAGATAATGAACGTGGTTGCTCATCACGCACAGGCCGTAGAGCTTGAATCGATATTTATCCTGTACTTTTTTGATGGCGTACAGGAGCACCTGACGACATTCCCACCGCGTCAGGCGAAACTCGCGGTTGTTGCAGCGCACGGTAACGTGGTAGGAGTAACCGGGTAGAAGTTGTCGCGATCGTCGTGCCATTTTTAATTTTCAATCATCCTCGTTCCTCTGGCTCTACCTAACAATTAAAAATCAGTTAAAATATGAAGCGTCCAAAAGTTGCCAAATGTCGATCGCGTTTTGTACCTGGCTATTCCCTATGACATCTATAACGACTTTTTCCAACTTCCGTTTACCCGAGGCGCGATCGCGGAATACCAAGTAAACTTAGTGGTTTTCGATGCCAACAACGAGGTTATCGTCCAATGGAAAAACTAGAACGCTACCGCCAATATGTCGAAAATATTGTCAAAGAATACGGTCAGTATAAGGCTTCTTACGGCGATATCGAACGGCAAATTGTCATCGATCGCGAACGGGATCGCTACCAACTTTGGAGTGTGGGTTGGGTTGGCGATCGCCGCATTCGCGGTTGTTCCTTGCAGATCGATATTAAAGATGGTAAAATTTGGATCCAGCACGATGGCACGGAATTTGGCATCGCTGACGAACTCGCTGAAATGGGAGTCCCCAAAGAAGATATCGTCCTTGCCTTTCACGCCCCCTACAAGCGAAAATATACTGGGTTCGCCGTTGAGTAGGTTTTGTAGGTTGGGTAGAGGTATGCTACAATGCGGGGGCAAGGCGATCCCACTACCAATCGTCTAAAACGCTACTGGATTTTTAATTGAACGATACAAGCTAAACTTACAGAACATTAACTGAGTAGGCACAAATTTTTGGATCGACAGTGACGATCGTCAAACCGCGATCGAGTGCTTGACAAATTAACATTCGATCGAATGGATCGCGATGGAGTAACGGTAAGTTGGCAAGTTGGGTAACGCTACTTTCTTCGAGACTCAAGCTAGAAATGAGATGGCGATCGCGCTGTTTGGGAAGGTAAATTTCGGGAGGTTCGGGTAGGGGTAGTTTTCCTAATTGATATTTTACCGTCACTTCCCACAGTGAGACAACGCTTAGATAGGATTCGTTATCTCGATTGCAAATGCTGTCGCGCCAGGTACTCAATAACTGACGATCTCCGCTAATCAGCCAAAGAAAGATATGCGTATCTAATAGTAATTTCATTCCCCCTCAAACGCGCTGAGTATTTCTTCAGGTAACGGATCGTCGAAATCATCGGGAACGACAAATTCACCCGCACACAAACCAAAGGGGCGAGGTTGTCGATCTCGTGGTACAATTGGGCAAAGCTCGGCGATCGCTCGACCGTCTTTAACGATGACAATGCGATCGCCTGCTGCAACGCGATCGAGGTACGTTGTCCAATTCTGTTGGATTTCGTCAACTGTTATCGTTAGCATTCTTAGAGTCTTGGGATTCTCAACGAAAGCGCGATCGCTTTTGGCCAGCTTATAATATAATAACAGAAATTGCGATCGAACGTGCAGACAGAAGTCCGGTGTCTGGATCTGAAACGGGCGATAACCCAACCTACTGCTATTCCCCATGACTTAGGATCGGGCGAACGCCGTAAGTGCTACGCACAGGCTACGCCAACGCCCCTACATTCAATCGTCTAAAATGCGACTGGATAGCATACCAAATCCGCGATCGAGGACGATCGCACTGGCCTCAACTTCTGTTAAACTGGATAAAAGCTATAGGAGTTGACTGCGATGAACATCCTCAACCGATTGCAATCCGTTCGGTTTACTCAAATAGAAGGCAAACCCGTCGCCGTCTTAGATGTCGATGACTGGCAAGCTGCGATCGAATGGTTGGAAACTATTGAAGACGTGCAAATTGTTCGGAATGCTTTAACTGAACTCGAAGAGTGCCATGGCGATCGCAATCGAGCCGGGTGGTTGAAGTGGGATAACATAGAGGAGGAATGGGAATAAAGTGAGCCTTTATACTATTTATGTTACGCCAGAAACTTGGCAGGAAATCAAGAAGCTGCCTGGAAATATGCGACAGCGTATTCGGCGAACAGTTGGCGATCTGTCTGAAAACCCTCGTCCTGACAATAGCAAACCGTTAAGTCTTCCTTCAATGGAGATAGAAGCAAGACGTTTAAGACTCGATCGCTGGAGAATTATATATACGATCGCAGAGGAAGATAAAATCGTTGATATTCTAGCTGTCCGCAAGCGTCCACCCTATAATTATGAGGATCTACAAGCATTGTTGACCAATTTCGACTAGAAATATCTGAAACATCAGAATAATGAAGCGATCGCCAACAAAACCAAAACTCCTATACGATACCGACTACGTTCGCTGGGTCGAAACGACGCTGCAACAGTTACGCGATCGTCGCTACGACTGCGTAGACTGGGACAATTTGCTAGATGAAATAGAAGACATGAGTCGGCGAGAACGCCAGAGTTTGAAAACTAACCTGGTTGTCATTTTGCTGCATTTGCTGAAATGGCAATTTCAACCGGAACGGCGATCGGGAAGTTGGGCCGGAAGTATTGCCGAACATCGGCGGCGCGTGCTAGACTCATTAGAGGAGTCGCCGAGTTTGAAACCGTATCTAGAAACCGTGTTAGCGCGGTGTTACTACAATGCTAGAAAACAGGCGCATTTAGAAACGGGTTTGCCGTTGGCGGTGTTTCCCTCTGCTTGTCCTTATACGGTTGAAAATATTCTCGATGAAAATTTTTGTACCGAGTAGTACCGCGTAGGGTGGGCAATGCCCACCCTACTAATAACGATGCAATCTAAAGTTATTTTAACCATCATCTCTGGATCTCTACAGGGTCAAACCTTCGAGTTTGAAGATTACTCTCGCTGCATTATCGGTCGCCATCGCGACTGTTCGATTCAATTTGCAGATGATGAGAATAACCTCACCATTTCTCGCTATCACTGCTTGCTAGAAATTAACCCTCCCGCCATTCGCATTCGCGATTTTGGCAGTCGCAACGGAACCTACGTCAACGGCGAAAAAATCGGCCAGCGTCCCGCAGGAATGTCCCCGGAGGAAGGGCGAAATATGACCTTCCAAGAGGTGGATCTAAAAGAAGGAGATGAGGTCAAAATTGGCGACGCGATCGCCCGAGTTAGCCTAGAAATTGCTAGCGCGATCGCGCAAGAAAGTGCGAATATCGATCTTTCTAGCTTTAGTGTTGCCAGTGGCAGCATGGAAACCGGAAAAATGCCCCAGGTGAGAGGATATACCACATTACAACTGCTAGGAGAAGGGGGAATGGGGGCAGTTTATTTAGCACGGTGCGATCGCACTGGAGATCTGGTGGCACTCAAAACCATGCTACCTAAAATTGCTGTCAACCAACGGGCGATCGACCTCTTTTTTAGAGAAGTGGAAAATACCAAGATACTCAACCATGCTAACGTCGTCCGCTTGCGAGATTACGGTTGCAGCAACAACACCTTTTTCTTTACAATGGATTACTGCGATGGCGGTAGCGTTGACAGTTTGATGCAAACAAGCGGAGGAAAACTCACCGTTGATGTTGCCATTCCCATTGTTTTACAAGTTCTCGATGGTTTAGACTACGCTCACGATGTGGAAGTTCCCTGTGTTAAACTAGCTGACGGTCGTATCGTCACGGGTAAAGGATTAGTGCATCGCGATCTCAAACCTGCTAACATTTTCCTATGTCGCAATGGTAACGGTTTCCTCGCCAAACTTGGGGATTACGGACTGGGGAAGGCGTTCGATCTAGCTGGCTTGAGTGGCTTCTCTGTCACCGGGAATTCGCCTTTAGGAACCTATGTTTTTATGCCTCGTCAGCAAGTCATTAACTTTAAATACTCGACTCCCGATGTGGATGTTTGGGCTGTGGCTGCATCGCTGTACAATATGCTGACGGGTGCTTTTCCGCGCAACTTTACGAGCAAAAAAGATCCGTTTAGAGTTATACTGGAAGAGAAGCCCGTGCCGATTCGCTGGCGAGATCCGAATATCGACGATCGCCTGGCCGATCTCGTCGATCTAGCCTTACGAGACAATCCCGAAACGCACTTTAAAACGGCGGCGGCATTCAAACAAGCGATCGCGTTTTGCGTGTAAAATCCTAAGAGGGACTGGGCAAATTTACATCAGATATAACTTCGTTCTAATCAGAATTGCTCGTTAATTGATGTGATACCATTTTCCGGAAATAGTGTTATATTTTGGATTGGGCAAACGCCGTTTGCCCCTACATGGGCGTTTCTATCAAAATCCAAAATCTAAAATCTAAAATTGAGATGACAATCGATCTGCGATCGCCCAACTTTGGAGAACAGCGAGACTGGATTTGGCGCGGCTGGCCGACGCGCTATAGTTTTTTGCGGGCCGCGAGTTCTGGGGACGATCGCCCGCCGACGATCTTACTGCACGGCTTCGGTCTTTCTTCGGGGCACTGGCGCTACAACATGGAGCCGTTGAGCGATCGCCGTACCGTATACGCCCTGGATTTACTGGGATTTGGCGGTTCGGCCAAAGTCCTGACCGCCTACAGTATCGCCTTTTGGGTCGAGCAAGTGTACGAATTTTGGCGCACCTTCGTCCGCCGTCCGGTGGTGCTGGCGGGTCATTCCATCGGTTCTTTAGTGGTTGTCGCCGCCGCCGCCACGTACCCGGAAATGGTCAGCCATGCGGTCATGGTCAGCTTACCGGATTTGGAACTGCGCCAAGAATCTATTCCCCGTCCCTTGCGCGGCCCGGTTGCATTGCTAGAACGGCTGTTCGCCTCGCCGTTGCTGTTGCGTCCGGCCTTCTATTTTCTCCGCGATCCGGCTCGCTTGCGCCCTTGGTTGCAGATTGCCTATGCCAACGCCGATCGCGTAGACGACGCACTGATCGATATTGTAGCGGTTCCCACCCGCGATCGCGGTGCGGCCGCCACCTTCGTGCGCCTGTTTCGCGACCTGCTGTCGCCTCATTTTTGCCCTAGCATTCGAGAATTGTTGCCCCAAGTGCGATCGCCGATGTTATTGTTTTGGGGCGATCGCGATCGGATGGTGCCCCCGCAACTGGCCCGACCCGATCGCTTTCGCGACTACAATCCGGATCTGGAACTGCATATCGTGGAAAATGCTGGCCATTGTCCCCACGACGAATGTCCCGATCGATTCAATGCTGCCCTTTTAGCGTGGCTCGATCGACCGTAGGGGTCAACGGCGTTGACCCTGTTTGCGGGAACGTTGGGCGAATGCCATTCGCCCCTACAAGGCGCACCTCGAACCTAAAACCTAAAACCTAAAACCTAATACCTAATAC
>CAKZKB010000658.1 GCA_937121005.1 uncultured cyanobacterium
GCAGCGTGTACCCCAGCGTCGGTGCGGCCGGCGGCATGGACGGTGACGGGATGGCCGACTTCGGCGGCCACCACCCGTTCCATTTCCGCTTGTACGGTGCGGCCGTAAGCCTGTCGCTGCCAGCCGTGAAAGCCGCTTCCCAGGTATTGCACCACCTGGGCGACGCGCTGGGTGGGAGAGGTCATCCCAATTTTGGATTTTAGATTTTGGATTTTGGATTGACCTCCGACTAAAGCCGAAGACTTAGAGTACCGGATCGGTTTTCCTTCTCCAGCTTCAATCCGGGGGCTTGTATCCATATGCCCAGTCATACCAGTTCGAGAACGGCCATTTCGGCGTTGTCTCCCCGGCGGCGCACAGTGCGAATCACGCGGGTGTAGCCGCCACTGCGATCGCCGTAGCGATCGGGTGCGTCCTCAAACAGGGATTTGACCAGTTTGGGATCGTACAGGTAGGCAGCGGCCTGGCGGCGGGCGGCCAGGGAGCCGTCTTTGGCCAGGGTAATCATGCGATCGACCTCCGATCGCACGACTTTGGCCCTCGTTTTGGTGGTGGTAATCGTGCCGTGCAGTAGCAGGGAAGTCGTTAGCGATCGTAACAGGGCGCGGCGCTGGTCGGCCGGCTTCCCGAGTCGGTTAACTTTATTACGGTGACGCATTTCAATTTTGGATTTTGGATTTTAGATTTTGGATTGGGGGAGGTTTTAGGTATTAGGTATTAGGTTTTAGGGGGGAGGTACGAGGTTACAAGGTTTAATTCCCCTTGTCTCCCCCTCTCCTTGTCCCCTTGTCCCCTTGTCTCCCCCTTACTTCGCCTTCTCGAGGGGTAAGGTAATTCCGAGTCGCTTTTGCAGGGCTTCGATTACCTCTTCGGCCGATTTTTGACCGAAGTTTTTGATCTCGAGTAGGTCTTCTTGGGAGTAGTCGAGCAAGTCGGAGACGGAGTTGATTTGCGCTCGTTTGAGGCAGTTGTACGCCCGTACCGATAGCTGCAATTCCTCGATGGGAATTTGGCTGGTGGGATCTTCGTCGGGGGTGCGATCGTCGGTCATCGCCTCCAAGGTAATATCCTTGAGGGGCGAGAACAACTCTACCAGCATTGTTGCCGCTTGGCTAATGGCTTCCTGGGGCGAAATGCTCCCATTCGTCCACAGTTCCAAGATCAGTCGATCCTTTTCTAAGGAACCGCCAATGCGGGCATCTTCGACGGCGTAGTTGACCTTACGCACGGGCATGAAAATCGCGTCGATTTGCAAGAAGTCCAAAGCAGTGACTTCGCTGCGCTGTCGATCGACGGAGCGATACCCCGTCCCGGCTTCGATGCGAAATTCCATTTCTAGGGTGCAGCCGCTCGCTAAGGTGGCAATATAGCGATCGGGGGGGACGGCTTCGACTTCCGAGGGCAAGTCGAAATGTCCCGTCGTCACCATGGCCGGCCCCTGCACCAACACCCGCCCAATTTGGGGTTGTTGGGTGTGGGTTTTGAGTACCACCTCTTTCATGTTCAGCAAAATTTCGAGCACGTCTTCGCGCACGCCGGGAATGGTGGCAAACTCGTGGTTGACCCCGGCGATCCGCACGGCGGTGATGGCGGCTCCTTCTAAGTTCGACAGCAACACCCGTCGCAAGGCGTTACCGACAGTAGTTCCCTGTCCCCGGTCTAGGGGTTCGATGATAAATTTTCCGTAATGACCTCGGTCTTTCTCAGTCCCGGATTCAACGCATTCAATTTGAAATGGGGCCACGGCAAAACCTCCCTTCTCCTACAAAGTTCCCCAACGATTCAGTCCCGAACGAACGCTAACTCGATCCGACGGTGGGGGCCGAATCGAGGGGCCAGCAAGGCGCGATCGCGCTATAGCTTAGACTCGCCGACGCTTGGGCGGCCGGCAGCCGTTGTGCGGGATCGGGGTAATGTCGCGGATGAGAGTAATTTCTAAGCCGGCCGCTTGCAGGGCGCGAATGGCGGTTTCCCGGCCCGATCCCGGCCCGCTTACCATCACTTCGATCTGGCGCATTCCTTGGTCGCCAGCGCGACGGGCAGCACTCTCGGCGGCGGTTTGGGCGGCGTAGGGCGTGCCTTTTTTCGCCCCTTTAAAGCCACTGGATCCGGCCGTGGCCCAAGAAATCACTTCGCCGTTAGGATCGGTAATGGTGACGATGGTGTTATTAAACGTAGACTGGATGTAAGCCACGCCGTTGGGAATGTTGCGCTTGGTTTTCTTTGCGCCAGATTTTTTTTGCGGTCTCGCCATTTTGATTGTAGTGGTGGTGGTGTTCTAAGCGATGGAAACGGGCGACGGAAAACACTTTTCCCGTCCCCTTGTCTGGGTCGTTGCCAACTGAGGCCCGCGTTATTTTTTCGCGGCGGCTTTTTTCTTCCCGGCCACGGTGCGGCGACCGCCGCGACGAGAGCGGGCGTTGGTGCGGGTGCGCTGGCCGCGCACGGGCAAGCCTTGGCGGTGACGGCGGCCGCGGTAGCAGCCAATATCCACCAGGCGCTTGATGTTCATGGTTTCCCAACGGCGCAAGTCCCCTTCGACTTGGTAGTTGGTTTCCACTTCTTGCCGCAAGGAAGCCACGTCCGAGTCGCTGAGATCTTTTACTCGGGTGTCGGGGTTGACTCCGGTGGCGGCTAGAATTTTTTGCGATCGGGCCAGGCCGATGCCGAAGATGTAGGTCAGGCCGATCTCGATGCGCTTGTCGCGCGGTAGATCGACTCCTGCGATACGTGCCACGAATAATTCTCCTAAATGTTGCTGCTAGTGGGAGGGACGATCGCCCTTTGCGGAGGCTATCCTTGTCGTTGCTTGTGTTTCGGGTTGGTACAAATGACCATCACCCGACCGCGCCGACGAATGACGCGGCATTTTTCGCAAATTTTTTTGACGGAGGCTCTTACTTTCATGCCGATTGGGGCAGCGCTACAAACTCTATATTATATCAGTTCTGTCCGTTACGGTCAAGAAAAAAAGACATTTTTGCGGTAGCGAGGGGCCGTCGCTTATTTTTTCCGCAGGCGGTAGGTGATTCGCCCCTTGGTGAGATCGTAGGGGGTCAGTTCCACCTTGACGCGATCGCCGGGCAGAATTTTGATATAATTGCGTCGGATCTTGCCGCTAATATGGGCCAGGACGTTAAATCCGTTGTCGAGATCGACACGGAACATGGCGTTGGGGAGGGACTCGGTGACGGTGCCCTCCATTTCGATGAGGTCTTGTTTGGACAAGGCTTTCTCCTAGAGCGTTATCGACGATACAGTTCGGCAGGCCGTTGGCACGGCTTAGTGTAACAGATCTTATCGGATCTTGACAACTGGCACGGGCGGAGAATCGTCTGGGGCCTCGGAATGTATAATGCCTGACAGTTCGAGAGGCGATCGCGCACTGCGTGGGTTTGATGCTAGCAGGTGTATTTTCGGCAACCCTCTCGACAGCAGATTCTCAGGTACTATCGTGTTCGGCGGCATTAATTGGCTTGAAAATCTGACCCCGATCGCGAGGTAATTTTGCAATGGATACCCAACTAGATCCTATCCAGATTATCAAAGATCTACTGCAAGAACACGCCGACTACCGCAACAGCGCCAACAGTCCGATCCGATCGCGACTTCTGTGCGACGATCGCGAACAGTGCTATGTTTTAATTGACTGTGGCTGGACGGAAAAGCGCTATTTCCATGCGACCCCGATTCACATTGAAATTATAGACGATTCTGCTACGCAGACGCTACGCGAACGCATCTGGATTCAGCGCGACGAAACCGATCCCGGTGTTGCTGTGGAACTGCGCGATCGCGGTATTCCTACCCAACAAATTATCCTGGGTTTTCCCCCTCCCAACCTCCGCCAATATACGGGTTTCGGGACAGGCGAACTCGCAAGTTAGGCGGGTAGTTTGGCAATATAAAAAACATAGCCGTAAAACTTGCTGTAACGGCGGTAGAGATCGATTTCTTGGCGTTCCATATCGAGAACTTGCAATGCCTCGGCATTGCTGCTATACTTGCGCTGTAGCTTAGAAATCCTTTGCTCCAACGGAGAATAGTAGTCATCCCACCAAGCCGACTCCGGTAATGGGAACGCATCGACGATCGCGTAACCATTTTCCTCGATCGCGGCTAAATTTTCATCCATCGTCCGCATGGCCGGATAGCCCTCTTCCCAAAACGATCGCACCGCTTCCGGGGGATTGGGTTGCAGCCAAGTTAACTCGCTAACGGCTAAATATCCGCCCGGTTTAAGCAGCGATCGCCACTGTGACAAACCGCGATCGAACCCAATAATATAAATCGCCCCTTCCGACCAAATAACATCGAACTCACCCGGTGCAAAAGGCAAGTCAAACATATCCGCACAGACGACAGAAACGCGATCGTCGAGTCCAGATTGTTGGATCTTTTCGCTGAGGCGATCGACATAAGGTTGGTGATTGTCAACTGCGACGATCGACCCCTTTGTTAACCTTGCCAAATCCAAAGTTTGCATTCCGGGGCCGCACCCCACATCGAGCAAACGCGGCCGATCCGGTAGCATTTCAAGATGAGAAAACGCCAACCGCGTCGCCTCAAAATTGCCCGGCCCCTGCCTGGGAAGGTTACTGTGAACCTCGAAAAAAACTGGATTTATCATAATCATTGGCTAAAGTTGTGGTAGAATCTATTTTAAGTTTAGTACAAACATGGCGCGATCGATGAGTATGCTCGATATTGAATCAATTTTAAGCGACGGATCCCATTTTGAGATTGGCAGCGCTCGGCAACGCCAACTTATTGACAAATGTCTGGAGACTGCCTGTAAATATGCCGAGAGTTCCGATATTGATTTCGGTCAGTGCTTGGCTGCGGCTTTCGATCTCATTGTATCGGTTTGCTACTACAATCTCGTTGCACATAAGGGATGGCTTTATTCTCCAGACGATCGAGAAACTCTGTTTTTATATCCATATACGAATACTTGTCCTCGGAATGCTCTTCAAAACAAATTTATATATCATCCATGCCATAAACCGCGATCGGGAGCAATTGGTTTTGTAACCTTTCAATGTCTAGGATACTGTTTAACTTGGTACTCGCAGACTGTGCTAAGCGGTCGGCTAGAAGTTTTAAAAGCCCGAGAGCCTATTGACATTGCGATTCTGGATCGAACTGAGAATATTTGCCTTTTGGGAGAAGTCAAGGCTTCTCCTTTAGTCACTTTCCCTCTTGCTGTTCGTGGAGATATCCAGCTAGAGGAAGTTGACGGTGAAACTCAAACAATTCAAGATTGTAGGGAATGGCCGCTTGCCAAGCTCTACAATACTGAAATTAATTTAATGCTATTTAACGATCGGTGGAAGCCTGTTCTTCTTCCCCTCGGGCGCAAGAAAAATGCCAAAGATACGGCATGGGCGTTTGAAGGTACGATCGGTTTGTTAGAAAATGACACTTTTTTCGATCGCTATTTTTGGTGTTGGTTTGATATTTTTGAAAGGTATTCTGGACAACAAGTTAAAGAACGCTCGTACTGGCTGGCAAATGCTTGTGGCGCACCATCCCCGCGTCCAGATACCTGGCCGAAGCGTGGTGATGCTACGGGTTACAAAACCATAAGCGATAGTAAAACTAGCGTTGGTATGGATCGGACTGACGATCTCAAGAAAGCAACCTATCAAGTTTTAAAAATTGGTGCAGAAACCAAATTCAACAATGCAAGTTCGTGGAATGTAAAAACAGGAATTATTTCTAATTTACCTGCTATTCGTCACTATCAAGAGTATTTACAACCCATTCGAGATGTTATCTGGACGATCGATACTCAAAATTGTGGCGGACAAGCTGGCGATCTAGATCCGGATACACCGTTATACAACCTTTATGATGGATTAATTTCTTTTATCGAGTGCAATAGTCGAGATCGATGGGTTAGTCAATTCCTCAACTTTAGTAAAAAAAAACTGTAGCTAATCATATCTGTAGGCAAGCGAGCGGAATCGTATTGGAAAGAATTAAAGCTCTCAAAATCGGACAGAAGATGCAAGATTTGCCCGAACATTTATGGCACAAGAGCTTTCTTTTTTATGTTAAGGAAGATGCGACTCGGAAAGGCGGGCCGAACCTACGATTACTGCGTCTTGACCCCGATCGCCCCTCTTTAACTGTAACTGCATACATTTTCAATAAATTTGTCCATCCCTTTGAAGATCGATTTATTACCGTCAGAGAAGCGGCTCGCTTGCAAGATTTTCCAGACAATATCGTTTTCCAAGGAACTTTAACAAGTTCTCAACTTCAGGTGGGTAATGCTGTTCCTGTTCGCTTAGGAAAAGCAATTTTTACAGAAATACTACAACATCTCGCTAAAAATTCTCCTGAAGGAATTGGAACCGAAATTTATACGTCCGGTCAAGTTCCAGCTTTAAGTTTGTTTAGTGGTGCAGGAGGTCTCGATTTAGGAGCCAACC
>CAKZKB010000659.1 GCA_937121005.1 uncultured cyanobacterium
TATCCGATCGAGTTAGCCTTGCATCCGTTAGCCGGAGCGATCGCGGCGGGGAATTGTGCCATTTTGAAACCGTCCGAAATTTCGAGCCACACCTCAAAGGTTATCGCTAACTTAGTGTCTGAAACCTTCGAGCCAGATTATATTGCAGCTATCGAAGGCGATGCCGAAACCAGCCAAGAATTGCTAGCTGAAAAATTCGACAAAATTTTCTTTACTGGGGGAACGCATATCGGCAAAATTGTCATGAAGGCAGCCGCAGAACATTTAACCCCCGTTACCCTAGAGTTGGGCGGAAAAAGTCCTTGTATTGTCGATGAAGATATCAACTTAGAGGTGACAGCCAAGCGGATTATCTATGGAAAATGTCTCAATGCGGGACAAAGTTGCATTGCCCCCGATTACATTCTGGTACAGCGATCGCGCCATAAAGAATTAGTCGATGCTCTAAAGAACTGCATTCGCGAGTTCTACGGCGACGATCCGCAAAAAAGCACCGACTACGCCCGCATTATCAGCCCCAAACACTTCGATCGCCTGGTGTCTCTTCTCGATAGCGGCACTGTCGTCACGGGAGGAAAACACGATCGCGACGATCGCTATATTGCCCCTACCCTGCTCGATAATGTCGATATCAATTCCAAAATCATGCAGGAGGAAATTTTCGGGCCGATTTTACCCATTCTCCCCTACGATCGCTTAGAAGAGGCGATCGCGATCGTTAACGATCGTTCCCATCCCCTCGCCCTCTACTTCTTCTCCAACGACTCGCAAAAACAAGAGTTTGTTTTGCAACAAACCCATTCCGGTGGCGTTTGCCTCAACGATACCATGATGCACATTGCGGTTGAGGGGTTGCCCTTCGGCGGTGTGGGCGATAGCGGTATGGGTTGCTATCACGGAAAAGCGACTTTCGACACCTTTTCCCATTATAAAAGCGTGTTGAAAAAATTCTTTTGGCTCGATCTCGACTTTCGCTATCCGCCCTACAGCGATCGCGCCATCAACTGGTTGAAAAAAGTCATGTAATTGCATTTTGAACTTTCCTATCTCATTATCCCTCACCCCGATCGCCGCCAGCGATGCCGTTCCCTTATCCCAATGGCTGACAACCGAGGGTGGCGTTCGCTGGATCCCTTTGGGTTCTACCAATGCGATCGCCCGCGTTATGGCTGTTTTCGATACGCCCGGCGATCGCCTCTCCCAGCTACAAACCCTAGCCAGACAGCGATCGCGGCTTCGCTGCTACGACAAAACCTACCAAATTGTCGCCGTCACCCCCCACCCACAACCGTTACATTTACTGCGCGTGGGGTTGCGCCCGCGCCGCACCATGCCCGATAGTGTGGGTAGAGCCATTCACGCCCAATGCTTGCGCTGGATCGAAGCAGGAGACAGCAGCTTGTCGCAGTTGGTACACGATGCCCCCAGTTCCCCTTGGGGTTTGGGTTGCTGGCAACAAGAGGGCAATTGGTACTTGTCGATCGGCTTGCTGCAAGCGGAGTTACTCTCTCCTTTATTGTGGGGCATGGCGGCAGATTTAGGGGGGACTTTAACCCTGGCAAAAGTACCTTGCGATCTGGGATCGATCGTCGAACTCGTCGCTGCCAACAGTTACGATGGGTTGTTGCAACAAAAACCGCGATCGTCGCTGACACTAGAATTGCGATCGCCCACCAGCTTCAAGCAACAAAAAGACATCCAACCCTTCCCCTTAGTCGATTCAGTGTTTAATAGCTTGTTGCGACGCTGGAATTTGTTCGCCCCAGATGCACAAAAGTTACCCGAACAGATCGAATGGGGCGGAGTCGTTGCCGCCTACGATCTCAAAACCTATGCCCCAAAAATGCGGGCAGCCGAAATTGGGGCATTGGGATGGATTCGCTATCGATTTCGCGATCGCGACTGCCAGCAACAGGCAACAGCCCTAGCCGGATTTGCTGAATATGCAGGCATCGGCAGGAAAACAGCAATGGGAATGGGGCAAGCAGTGACCAGTTTTTAGAGGGGGAGAGGGGGAGACAAGGGGACAAGGGGACAAGGAGAAATTAATATTCATCCCGACTTCATCCTTGAAACCTCAAACCTCAAACCTCGCACCTCATACCTCATTTAAGTTCCAATTGGCGTACCGATAGTATGAACTTTTACCAAACTCGTACTGCCCGACATTCCCACTGGAAGACCGGAGGTAATCACCACTTTATCGCCCGGTTCGGCTATTTCCATCGATCGCGCGGCTTGCACCACAACGAACAGCATTTCGTCGGCGGTTTTCACCTTTTCAATCAGAAAAGGTTGTACGCCCCAAGTGAGGGCGAGTTGCTTGTAGGTTT
>CAKZKB010000660.1 GCA_937121005.1 uncultured cyanobacterium
TTCCCCGACGCTCAACTCGAATACAGCATTGGCTATTTCTCCAAGTTGACTTGACCTCTTCAGTCAAAGAAAATACAGAGACTTTCCTCTGTACCGTTCGTCCATGCCCTTCGTCTAAAGTTACATCTTCTGTTATCGGTTTTGATGAATTCGCGATCGCCTCAATACTTCGATACAAATTTTGTTGATTTTTCTTGACAGCGATCGCATAGTCAGAACAACTTACTATAGCTCAAGCGAGCCATGTGACTGCGAGCTTGGCAATCTCGGTGAGCCAGATAAGGCAGCCAGTGACTCACGCATCCGCTTCCCGATTGCAACATGGCGGCCACAATTTCAGCCACCCCGCGCAGATGTCGTTGGTCTTTAGGTTTCATCCATTGACTTAACTGGCTTTCGAGTTGATGATAGAGTCGGGGAGTCATGATGTTGCTGTTGGACGTTTGGAGAACTCTAACATCCCATCGGACTCCCCCTTTTGTCTACCCCCTCTTCTCTTAAACCCCCTTCCTCTCTACATTTCAGGATTTTTCTGCACCACTAAGACTTACCGGCTCCTTAACCAAGATCGTTGTTCACCTTGAAAGGGCTGGTGGGCATTGCCCACCCTACTAATTCTTCTAGAACCTTAAGGAGATGAGTGCATTTTCTACTTCCAGCCCCCCCTAATACCAATACCTAATACCTCAAGATCCCCTACAAATACCGTAACTATTCTTACGAATCCGATCTTAGCAGCGATCGCGCTTGCTGTCGAGAGAATCGTCACCAAAACGCGATCGCCTCAACTATAATAGAGTTGCCATCGCGCCCCAGCACCCAATATGCCTACTCCATCGCGTTTGTCCGGGTTCCGCTATTTCCCCGCTTTATTGACGTTAGGGGTCGGGATCGCCCTATCGATCGTCGTTTTTTTGTTAGTGCGACAGTGGGAAACTAGACGACAGACATACGAACGGCAACAACTGGCTGACGAGATCGCCTCAGCATTGCAAGAACAAATCGACGAAAATTTAGAGGCGATCGCCACTTTAGGAGATTTTACCACAGCAGTGGACAACCTCGATCGCGCCGCCTTCGATCGCTTTGTGGAACGCAAACTCGCCCTCCACCCCAGTATTCGCCTGCTGGCGTGGGTTCCTCGTCTCGATCGTGGGGAAAACACTAACATCCCTCATTTGACTCTAACAGAAATTTCCCCCGACGGTTGGGTTCCGGCGGCAGTGCGACCTGAATATTTCCCAGTCGAGTATTGGGAGCCCACCGAAGGAAATGACGATTTAGCGGGTTTGGATTTGGCTTCTTACCTACCCTATCAGAAAGCCTTTCTCGAAGCAACGCGATCGCGAGATTTGGTCGTCGTTTCCGAAACCGATCCGAAACTCATCGATACAGACGGAACAGTTTTATTCGTCGTCAAACCCGTGTACGACGAGATCTCAGCCTCCGAACCTAAAGGGTTTGTGGTGGGAATTGTCGCCGTCGATGGCACGGTGGAAGCCGCCGCCGAACAGCAAACGGGATGGGTATTCGATCTGTATTTAACTTCCAAAAGCGACAAGGACAATTCTTCTTTTTTAGCCACCTATACCGGAACGCGATCGCCGTTGGTTGCACTTTCTGAAAAGAGTCGCGATCGCGAAACCCGCACCTTAGAGGTTGCCAATCAAACCTGGTATTTAGACTTGCTTGCAAACGATCGCTACGAGGCCATTCGTACCAAACATTGGCGATCGTGGGCTGCATTATTAGTGGGGTTGTTGTGGACGCATATTCCCGTCACCTACTTGCTAACCTCTTTAAGTCGCCAACAGCAAATCGAACGCTTGGCACAAGAGCGAGCCTTGCAAGCGAGAGCCTTAAAAAAAGCCTTCGATCGCCTGGAAATGGAGCGTGCCAAATCAGAGCGGTTGCTATTGAATATTTTACCCGAACCCGTCGCCCATCGCTTGAAACAAAAACACGAGACGATCGCCGATAGTTTCCCAGAAGTCACCATTTTATTCGCCGATATTGTCGGGTTTACAACCATCGCTGGACGCACGTCACCCCAGCGTCTCGTAGAGATTCTCAACGAGATTTTTTCGGCGTTTGATTGGTTAGCGGTGCACTACGGAGTTGAGAAAATTAAAACCATTGGCGATGCGTATATGGCAGCTAGCGGCCTGCCTTCGCCGACAGACAATTGTGCCGACGCGATCGCGCAAATGGCTATCGATATGCAAGAAGAAATCACCCAGTTCAACCAACGCCATAACGAAAAGTTTGCCATGCGAATTGGCATTCATACCGGGCCGGTAGTGGCGGGAGTGATTGGTACGAATAAGTTTATTTACGATTTGTGGGGCGATACGGTCAATATTGCCAGTCGCATGGAGTCTCACGGAGTCCCCGGAGGCATCCAGGTCTCAGAACAAACCTATCTGAGATTGCGCGATCGCTACGAGTTCGAGCCGCGAGGACATATTAATATTAAAGGCAAAGGCAACATGAGAGCGTATTTATTGCTATCTCCTTTACCGGGAATGGATTCGGCTCAAACTGTAACGGTTTCGAGCCATCGCATCTCCGAATTTTGTTTGGAAAATGATTTTACCTAGCCATGTTTGCGCCTGCGTTGGCCGAGAATATCATGGATACAAGCCGCCGAATTTATTCGTAGAAAACCCAGGCGAAGCATCCGCACAAGCCCCCAACTCTAGACATGGGGTCGAAATTCTGAATTCAGAATTCAGAATTCTGAATTGGAGCGTAGCGACTGACGGTGCTTTTCTAAAAAATTAAATACCTCATCGAGTTGTCCGCCCCAGAAGGAATAGTCGTGGACTGCACCGACAACGGCATTGTAAACAATGGGGAAATCTTCGCCATGACTCTCGACGATCGCTTCGTAAAACAACCGACTTTGGGTTTCGGGAACGATCGCATCTTCCGTGCCATGAGCCAAGTATAGCGGCATTTGCCACTGTGCCGATCGCGCTTGCGGGTTATCTCGTCCCGTCCACCGATCTGAAAATTGAGAATAGGAACCGTACACCCCCGCCATCAAGC
>CAKZKB010000661.1 GCA_937121005.1 uncultured cyanobacterium
GTTGTTCGGAAGGCTGGAGGAGCGAGACGCGGCCCGCGCATCGCTCGCCCCATCGATGGATTCGAGAGGATCTTTACGCAGGCGATGGCGCAAGCATAAAGTGACAATGCGCCGCACATCTTCAAGTTCGACACTCGTGCGTCCTTCTAAAGCTGCGATCGCTTTAGCTGCCCGGTTGGTGACGATATCGCCGCGCAAACCATCCACATCTAATTGCGAGCAAACTTGAGAGATTTTGACCTGCAACTCGCGATCGAGATTCACTTCCGACAGGCGATCGCGGGCCGAGACAATTTGCTCGCGCAACTGCTGTTGTTCGGCGGTGCAAGTTTCTAAATAGCCTTGAGGATCGCGATCGAAAGCGGTGCGTTCCTCGACAATTTTTACCCGCAATTCCGGCTCTTTCACCGTGCGGATCTCGGCGTGCATTCCAAAGCGATCGAGCAGTTGGGGGCGCAGTTCTCCCTCTTCTGGGTTGCCCGATCCCACCAGCACGAACCGCGCCGGGTGGCGAATAGAAATGCCTTCGCGTTCGACAGTATTCCAACCGGAAGCGGCTGCGTCCAGGAGTACGTCTACTAAGTGATCGTCGAGCAAGTTTACTTCGTCTACATACAAAATGCCTCGGTTGGCTTTGGCGAGCAAACCGGGCTCGAAGGCTTTCACCCCTTCAGAAAGGGCTTTTTCAATGTCGATCGTCCCGCAGACGCGATCCTCGGTAGCACCCAAAGGCAGATCGATGGTCTGGATCTTGCGCTTCACGGCGGGAACGGATTCCCCAGCCGCCAGGCGATCGCGCACCTCGTCGCTCATCAAATCGGCATCGGTGGGGTGGGAGTTAAACGGATCGTCGGCGACGACCTCGATTTCGGGCAACAGATCCGCTAGCGCCCGCACGGTGGTCGATTTGCCCGTTCCGCGATCGCCCATAATCATCACCCCGCCAATTTTGGGGTCGATAATATTGAGCAGCAACGCCAGTTTCATCTCCTCTTGTCCCACGATCGCGGTGAAGGGAAACACGGGACGGCGGCGAGGGGTGGCGGTGGTGGCGTTGTGAGTGGGGGCGGTAACAGTCATTCAATTTTAGATTTTAGATTTTAGATTTCGGATTGTTCTCCAGATGAGGGGCTGGAGGGGGTTCGGATTGTTATTGTCCCACATTTGGGGGCCGCGATCGCCAAAAAAACAAACGGCGGTACCTGAATTGCGTACCGCCGCCTGGCATTTTAGTTTGGGTCATCGTTCCCGATCGCGCTGTTTTAGCGATCGTCGATGCGATCGGCCACGTCATTGAGTCCGGCCGAAGCCAAGAACTCTTCTAAACTGTTAGTCAGCATTTCGTTAGTCGGTTCGGCTTGGGCTGCCAGGGCCAAAGCCGACAGGCCGTCGTACCAAACACCAGCCCGACCGTAGGCATCCGCCGCGTCGATGGCCGATTCGCCAACGGTGACTTCCCCATCGTAGCGGCTAATCCAACCGCCCACTAAGGGATAGCCCGCCCGGATGCGACCGTTGCACTTGAGCGTAAAGTACCATTGGTACTCTTTGCCCGCTTCGATAGCCGGGGCCGACTCGGGTAATTCGACAGCCACCAAACCGCCCTCTGCGGGGACGGGAACGTTCATTTGGAAGAGTGGCGTTTGCGTGTCATCTTCCAAGCTGAAGTAGGCTTCAGTGGCCGAGGTTTCCGGCACGTACACGAACACGGTGGGTCGATCGACCGTCGTGTAACCGTGATTGGTCTCCGGGATCAGAGGGACGAGTCGATCGCCGCCAGCGATGAGTTCGTCGGGACACAAGCCACCACTGCGAGAGGCTCCGCCCGTACTTTGGCGGGGGGCGCTCGTTTCGGGTGGCTCGAAGGTGACGGCTCCGCTTTCAGTAGCGAGAGCGACCAGCGTTAAGGAGGCGATTCCCGTCGCGCACAGCGCCCTTTTGATTGTTGGTAAAGAAGCTAGGTTCATAATTCCCCCATTGCTTTTGAGCAGGTTTTGGTTTGACGATCGCGCCTCGATGGGGATCGATGGGCGATCGCGTCAGATCGAAGGCTCCAAACCGCGATCGAGATCGCGCGTTCGCTACCCTCCACCCTTCCCATAACGCGAAAATCGTGTTATTGTCGATGCCCCCGTCAGTTCCCCCGATCGCGCTACCCATGTCGTGACAGGGTAAACGGTTATTTAACGTTCGGTGTCGCGTTCGACTTCTTCTGTGGGAAAAAGTACGCGCCCTTCTGTACGCCAGTATAACTCACTTTTTTCTCGAGGTCTACTCCTCTAGAAAGAGCCAATCGCCCGTTGGGTCGGCTTTAGACCGATTTTTTTGTTCGCTGCCGCGCACGAGTTTGCCTTTAGGGAGATTTGGCCCCACCGATCGCCCCAGTCGGCAGTCATCCTTGTTTGAATCTTTACGTTAGCCTTACAAGAGCTTTATATTTTCCTCCCAAATCGTAAATTTATGGAAGCGCCATCAATCGCTTCCATAAAAAAATTTTATTATTATGTTAACTTTGAAATAGGACAGAGCGTGCGTCTGCTAGCCCGAATCGCCATGGAAAAATGCTGGCGCGATCGCGTAGCGTCTGCGGAGGAGAATCGTCATTCAAGATTAACTGAATTGCACGGGGGAACGTCCGATCGTGAGCGAAACGTTACAAAAAGAAAAAAAAGTTTATAAGCTGGTCGATCGCCTAGCGGCGGCCAGCCAAAAACAGTTGACGGGACGGCTCGATGCCATTGGGGATCGCGGCCAAACCTGGAGTTTGTACTTTTGTGTCGGTCGCTTGCTGTGGGCGACGACGGCCGACCATCCCGTGCGACGGTTGCAGCGACATTTGGCACGACAGTTCCCTCAAGTGTCTTTTGACTCCCTTACGGTACGGGAAACCGATCGCTTTTTCTGCTGGAGCTATCAGGTCTTGTGGATACTGGCAAAACGGCAGAAACTGGCCAAAGATCGAGTCGCGATCGTCGTAGAAGAGATTGCCGTCGAAACCTTATTCGATTTGTTGCAACAAGAAAGCAACTACGGCTCGCTGACCTATCAATTTCACCCTCAAGAAGCCTTCGACTTGCTCAAAGTCCAACTCACCGTCCTCAAAATTGCTCCCATTTTTAAGCGAGCCAAACAAGAATGGTTGCGATGGTCGCAAGTTGGGTTAAAGCAGGTTTATCCCAATTGGGTGCCCCGCATTGAAAATAGCGAACAGTTACAGCAAAACCTCAATCCGCGCAGCTATAAAATCCTTGTCAATCGCCTCGACAACCAGTTAACCCTGCGCGAACTGGCTGCCCAAACGAACCAAGATCCGGCGCGTTTGGGGAAAACGCTGCTGCCGTACCTGAAGCAGGGCTGGATAAAACTGTCGCGCGTCGCTGACATTCCTCGACCCCAAAAAGACGCTCCCAAACCGCCAGTTTCCCAAAGCGCCGATCGTCCCTTCATTGCTTGCGTGGATGACAGTCCCCAAGTCTGTAAAATCCTCGATGACTTGTTGAGCAAAGCCGGATATCGGTTTATCGCCATCCAAGACTCGGTGCAGGCGTTGCCGATTTTAATTGAAAAGCGCCCGGACGCGATCTTGTTAGATTTGGTGATGCCCGTTGCCAACGGTTACGAAGTGTGCTCGCAACTGCGGCGACTCTCGCAATTCGAGCATACGCCGATCGTCATCCTCACCAGCAACGATCGGGCCATCGATCGCGTCCGGGCCAAGCTGGTGCGGGCCACGGATTTCGTCTCCAAACCCATCGACGAGGAAAAACTGCTGGCGGTGCTGAAAAAGCACCTCAGCAAAGCAGCGACAGAGCGATCGTGACCCAAGTCGCGATCGTCGCAGGCCCGGAAGCGTTAAACTAACCCCAGATATTCCTTCGAGGTCATCGTTATGGCAACCGTTCTCGTTGTCGAAGACAGCGCCACCGATCGCGAAATTATGAACGCCTACTTGCAGCAAGCGGGGTTGAGCGTCGTCAACGCCAAAAGCAGCGAAGAAGCCGCCACCGCCCTCGGGCGACAAAAACCCGATCTGATCGTGCTCGATGTCATCTTACCCGGACAAAGTGGCTTCGAGTTGTGTCGCGAAATCAAAAGCAATCCCGACACGCGGGGCATTCCGACGATCGTCTGCTCGACGAAAAATACCGATGTCGATAAAATGTGGGGCAATATGTTAGGAGCCGATGCCTATCTCACCAAGCCGGTTGATAAAGATTTGCTCTTGCAAACCGTGCAAAAGTTAATCAAATAGTTTAACCTCCCAACTCTCAACGCCAACGATGCTTTCATCGCAACCCGCACTCGATCGCTCCGACCGCACGGATCCCCCGGAAGGTGGAAAGTTTTTGCGCTTTGCCTTTCCCTCCGGGGAAAATGCCCTGTTGGGGGTAGATTTTGCGGCCGAAATTATCATCGTCCGCATCAGCGAAGTGTTGCCCGTGCCCCAAATGCCCCCATACATTCTGGGGGCGTACAATTGGCGCGGCGAAATGTTGTGGCTTGTGGATCTCGGTCGCTTGCTCGGTTTTTCTCCTTTGCTCGATCGCCGGCCGATTCCCGATTCGGCCATGACGATCGTCTGCGAGTTTGGCGAGAAAACGGTTGGCTTTGCCGTCGATCGCGCTTTGGATTTAGAAACTTACGATCTCGAAAAGTTACACCCGAGCGATCGCGAACTGTTTTCGCCACAACTGATTCCGTTCTTGCGCGGCTTTTTTCTCGACGATCGTAACGATACGATTATCGTTCTCGATGCCAAGTCGATTTTTGAGGCCTTGGGAAATAGCAAGCAATCGGTCTAACAATGAGCAATGAGCAATGAACAATGAACAATGAACAATGAGCAATGAGCAATGAGCAATGAGTATTTGTAGGGG
>CAKZKB010000662.1 GCA_937121005.1 uncultured cyanobacterium
GCCAGCCGCACGCTAGCCGCAAGCACGAACCGTTCGCGTCAAGAAATTTACCGATTAACTCTATCTCTAGAAGGAGGTGAAACGAGCAGATAAATGTTAACTTGGAATAGCTAAAACAGGGTTTTCCTGTTGGCGCGATCGGGGGTCGATCCGCAAAGAACGAACTCGCTCTATATACCTCGCCCGTATGTCTAAAAATACATCTGAATATCACCGCGATCGCCCCATCGAGGCGATCGTCCCCCTCGGTAGTGCCGCCCTGTGGCTGACCCTGGGCGCACCCGCAATCGCCCAAATTATACCCGATCGCAGCTTACCTACCGACTCGATCGTCACTCCCAACGGCTCCACGCAGACGATCGACGGCGGTACGACAGTTGGTAACAATCTCTTCCACAGTTTCGAGGCCTTTTCAGTTCCCGAAGGCAGCACCGCCGCTTTTAATAATGCTGCTAATATTAGCAATATTCTCAGTCGCGTCACCGGAGAGCAAATCTCGGCCATCGACGGCCGCTTGCAAACCAACGGTAGCGCCAGTTTATTTTTACTCAACCCCAACGGCATCGTTTTCGGCCCCAATTCTAGCATCGATATTGGCGGTTCTTTTATTGCTAGCACCGCCGACAGCATCGTTTTCGATAACGGTTTCGCCTTCAGCAGCACCCCAACCGCAGACGCTTCCGCCTTGCTAACCGTGAACGTGCCCGTCGGCTTGCAGTTTGGAGACGATCCCGGCGCGATCGTCAACGGTTCGATCGCCTCTCCCAATGGCAACACCAACAGCGTTGGCGGGCCGGTGGGTTTGCAAGGGCAACCGCGAACGACGATCGCCTTCATTGGTAGCGACGTGGAACTTGCCGGAGGTAATGTTACTGCCCCTAGCGGGCGCGTCGAGATAGCGGGGGTTGGCGATCGCAGCTTCGTCAGCACGGCCCCCGATCCGCGCGGTTGGGTCTTCAACTACGCAGGCGCACCGCTATCGGGAAATGTCACTCTCTCCAATGCTGCCACCATCGAAGTCAGCGAACAGATGGAGATCCTTGGCAGTGGTAGCGGCGAAGTTGGCCTGCGGGCGGGCAACGTCAGCATGAGGGAGAGCTCGACTATCTTATCGCGCACCCTCGGAACCGTACCCGGCGGGACGATCGCCCTAGAAGCGGCCGATACCGTCGAACTGGTCGGAGGGTTGCCCGCCGATGCCAATATGTTCCGGCAAGTTACCAGTATCGATACGGTGACAGTGGGAGATGGGCAAGCAGGCAACGTTTCCATTGCCGCTCGCCAAGTGCGAGTTCGTAATGGGGCTTTGATCTCCACCAGTTCTTTCGCCCTATCCATGTTCGCTCCCGATACAGCCGGATCGGAGATGTTCCCTCCCGATGCTACCGGATCGGGGGGCGACATTTCTATTCGCGCCACCGAAACAATCGAGTTAAGCGGAAATTTTACCCCACCAGACGGGATGACACTCACGAGCAGTATTTTTACAGACACCTTCAGCCAGGGGAATGCCGGAAGCATCAGCATCAATACTTCCGAGTTAGTGGTGCGCGATGGCAGTTTTGTCGGCGTGAGTACATTTGCACAAGGCAATGGCGGCCGCTTAGACATTACGGCAACCAACTCAGTAGAGATTGCGGGAACCGGCCTTAGCAATCGTTTGCAGGGACAAGTTTTACAACCGAGCGCCTTGCAAGCCTCTAGCGAAGGAAGCGGCGATGCCGGAACGATTTCGGTGACGACAGGGGATCTAACCCTGAGCGGCGGCGGAGAAATTACCGTCAGCAGCACGGCGACAGGAAATGCGGGAAATATTAACTTGCAGGCCGATCGCGCCGAACTTGAAGCGGGATCGATTTCTGCCACCAACCTATCGGGCAGTGGCGGCGATATTAACCTCCAAATCCAAGACGATTTGGTACTGAGCGATCGCAGTCAAATTTCCACCCAAGCGGGAACAGCCAGTCGCGGCGGCGGCGATGGCGGCAACATTAACAGTCGCAGCAATACTTTGGCAGTGGTGGAAAATAGCACCATTGATGCCAATGCCTTTGCTGGGAGCGGTGGCAACATCGATATTGTCACCGACGGTCTGTTTGTGGCCCCCGATAGTGCCATTACCGCCAGTTCGGCCTTGGGGATCGATGGGACAGTGGAGGTAAGCGCCCCAGAAGTGAATACCAGCGATGCCTTCGTTGAGCTCCCCACCGAATTCAGCGATCGCGCCGATTTGGTGGCCACCGGGTGCGGGGCCGCCTCGGGCAGTCGATTTGTGGATATCGGCCGCGGCGGCCTGCCCACTCCCCCCTCCGAAATGTTGCGCGGCACGACGGTTTGGGACGATCTGCGCTCTATTGAAGATGACGATCGCGCCGATACTGCCGACACCAGTACCGCCCCCGATCGTCCTCCCCTAGTAGAAGCGAGCCGTTGGCAGCAAAACCGGGATGGCTCCGTAGAATTACTTACGACTGTGGCGATCGCTCCCCCACAGTTCCAGACCGAAGGGTGTAATCCCGCACAATCTCCGAAAGTACAGTAGATTTCCCAAAAATACCTCTTTCGTCTCCTCGGCGAAAACCGAGATTACCACTCGCGAGGGAAGTTGGCAACCGTGAATCCCGGTAAATTAATAAATGTAATCACATATCGGGGTACATACGTTATGAAAAACAAGAATTTACGAACCAAATTATCCTTGTCGGCGATCGCCGCAGTCGGAGCCGCTCTTGCTGTCGGTACGCAAGCCGATCTTTCCACAAACAGAACCGAAACTGCTAGCAATTCCACCCAAAACACTTGCTCGGTTGTTCCAGAAGCTGTAGCATCGGGTACGCCATCAGTTGCCTCGCTTCAGAGCAGCTTTAAGCCACAAGCCTGGTGCGTTCAAATCGGTTGGCTTCGGTTGTGCTTCTAGGTTAGACTCTGTGCTAACCGCAGACATTCCAATGACTGGGAGCCTGGATAGACGATCGAATCTGCGATGTGCTGTCATTTAGTCCATAGTACAACCGATCGCCTCACCTTACGATACAAATAGACTCACCTCTGCAATCGTGTAGGGGTGAGTTTGTCTACTTTTTAGGTTCGTTGGGGAGTTGGGGGATTAGGGAAATGGGGGATTAGGGGATTGGGGGTTTGGGGGGAATACAGCCTCAAACCTCGCCCCTCGACCCTCACACCTCATGCCTAAATTGATGCAAATAAAAGTGCGCTAGTTTCCATTTAAAACCTTTCTTTCGTTGGAGTTATAAAAAACTGCAAATCGTTCTCTAGAGAGACTTCGATATTCATATATCTCGATAACTTAATAAGTGTAAATCACCAACTCGATTTCTATCGAGCAATTAACTATGCAAACGCAACTCAAATCTTTATCCAACAAACTAGCTTTACCCGCGATCGCTGCTGCGGGTGTCGCGCTTGCCGCCGGTCTACAAATTGGTGCACCTAAAGCCGAAACCACCCGAACTGCCAGCGAAAGTAATGCCCCGGCGATCGCCAACGTTTTAGATATGAATTCGCCTTCCGTTGACTCGCTGCAAAGTGGCATCGCTCCCGAAGCCGGATGGTGTATCTCCATCGGTTGGTTTGAATTCTGCTATGACTAGGTTTATCAATTCAGGGAGATAACGAACCCGAATGCAAAACCTTTTTATCGCCATTTATTGTAGGCGATCGATCCATTCTATGACCTCTCGGGCGGCATCTAACCGTCCTGAAGATTCAAACAACTCAGCCGCTATTTCCAAATCGGAAATGGCGGCTTCAGTGTTGCCGAGATACGCATTGGCTAAACCGCGATTTCCGTAGGCTTCGGCCGCTTCGGGAACGATTTCGATGACGTGCGTGGCATCAGCGATCGCGGCTTCGTAGTTGTTTTCCGCCGAGTCGCGACGATCGTTTTGAGACAGTACCAAGCCGCGATTGAGATAGGCTAAACTGCGGTTGAGATAGGCCGGGATGAAACTGTCATCGAGAGCGATCGTCTGAGTATAATCGTCAATGGCACTATCCCAATCTCGGAGATCGGCATAGCTGAGGGCGCGGTTATAATAGACTTGCGGATCGACAGCGATACTGTCGTTCTCGTTGGCAATGCGTAAGGCTTCGTTGTAGTCGGCGATCGACCCTTCAATGTCGCCTAAAAGCGATCGCAAGTTGCCTCGGTTGATATAGGCTGATACATACTCGGGTTCGAGTTCGAGAGCGCGATCGTAGTCCTCTAGGGCCGCTTCGTACTCTTCTATGGCATAATATAAATTGGCGCGATTGTAGTAGGCAATCGTAAACTCCGGATCGGCTTCGATGGCGCGAGAAAAGGCCGCGATCGCGCCGCGATAGTCTCGTTGTTCGACTTTGGAAATGCCGTCGCGAAAAAAATCTTCGGCAGTTGATTGAGCGACAATGGTTGTCGGAGATGCAAAGGCAACGGCGGGGGAAACCGTGCCACAAAAAGCGATCGCGATCGCAGCGCAGCGAATTAGAATCATCAGTTCAACGAGCAATGAACAATGAGCAATGAACAATGAGCAATACCTCTAGCACTCAGCCGGAGGCTTGTCTCTAGGATACGATCGCTCAGAGATGACACTCTCCAGTGTAGCAAACAAAGCGTCCGTATTCCCTGTTGCGATCGCCATCGGTGCAAAAATTGGCAGCCGACGATCGAGACGATGGGTGGATGCCAGCTACTTCGTCAGTGATTTTTCCGCAAGCATTCAAGTTTACCCAGAAACCGGGCTTGCGGATAACCCGTCCTTTCCGCAGGAGAACGAGTTTCTACACCCGCTAAAACAACCGCCTAGATAGGGTTTCGACTAATCAACATGAAGCATAATTTTTAATTCTTAATTTTGAATTTTGAATTGGAGCGCAGCGACCGACGCGCGATCGCCTTCTAAAGTTCCCAGTGCGATCGACAAAAGTTTAAGCTATCATAGACGAACGCCCCTGTGTTTGAAACGGTTTGCGGACGTTCTCTTTTTTGTGTAGGAAATATGCTGCTCATCGAACGAGATCCCTTTAATGACGGCGACGATCGCGATTTTGAAGCGATGTCCATTGACGGTTCGGGTAACAACCTCGCCAACCCCCACTTCAATGTTGTCAATACCGCCTTTCTCAACATCGCCCCGGTCGATTACGGTAACGGCTTCTCGACTCCTGCTGGCAGCGATCGGCCCAACCCGCGCACCATCAGCAATGCCCTGTTCGTGCAAACCGAAGACATTCCCGACGAACGGGAGATGAGTAACCTCACTTGGGTGATGGGTCAGTTTCTCGATCACGATCTGACCCTCAACCGCGACCTCACCCCCCAAGAACAAGTTCTCATGGGCGAACCCAATCCTAACATCCCCGTGCCCGCCGGGGATCCGGTGTTCGACCCCGCCGGAACTGGCAACGCCATTATTCCCCTGCGTCCCGCCGCCTTTTTCCCCAATACCGGAACCGACCCCAGCAACCCCCGCCGACTGGTAAACACAGTGACGGGTTGGGTCGATGGGTCTCATATTTACGGTTCTACCCAAGAACGGGCCGATGCTTTGCGTAGCTTTAGCGGCGGTCGGCTGAAGACCAGCGGCCCCGAAGGTAACTTTCTCCCCTTCTACGACGGCACTATAGAAAACGATAACCCCACCGGGTTGCCCCCGCAAGCCCTCTTCGTGGCTGGCGACCTGCGGGTTAACGAAAATCCGGCCCTGGCTGCCATGCACACCTTGTTCGTGCGCGAACACAACCGCCTGGCCGCCGAACTCGTTGCCGCCCACCCCCTATGGAACGACGAACAAGTTTTCCAACGGGCCCGACAAATCAACGTCGCCCAATGGCAGGCGATCGTCTTTAACGAATACGCCCCCGCCCTCATGGGCAGTATTGGTGTAGAGTACGAACGCTACGATCCCAACCTCAACCCCACCATCGATCGCACCTTTACCTCGGCCTTTCGCCTGGGTCATACCTCCTTATCCCCCACCATTCCCCGCTTTGACGAAAACGGGGCCGTTATCCCCCAGGGGAACTTGTCGCTGGCCGAGTCGTTTTTTCAGCCGGGGACAGCGTTAATTGAAACCGATATCGATCCCCTGCTGCGAGGACTGGCTAACACCACCATGCAGGCGATCGACGAACATTTTATCGACGAGGTTCGCAATCTCCTGTTTGGCTTCGGGCCACCGGGAACCGTACTGGGGCGCGATTTGCCCGCCATCAACATTCAACGGGGTCGTACCAATGGCATCGCCGACTACAATACCGTTCGCGTCTCCTTCGGCTTGCCTCCAGTAACGAGTTTTGCCGAAATTACCACCGATACGGACGTACAAGCGACCCTAGCCGAGTTGTACGGGACGGTAGACGATATCGATCTGTTTGTGGGCATTGTCGCCGAAGATCGGCTTCCCGATGCCAGCGTCGGGCCGACGGCGTTCCAACTGTTGCAAAATCAATTCGTGCGTTTGCGCGAGGGCGATCGCTTCTTTTTCGGCAACCCCATTCGCAACGGCGGTCTGTTTACCCCCCTCGAAATTGGCGAAATTGGTGACACTACCCTGGCCGAAATCATTCGCCGCAACACGGACGTTGAGGATATTCGCGATAACGTTTTCTTGCCCTTTGTCGAAGGAGACGAGGACGACGAACTGTTGCGCGGCGGCCCCGGTAACGATGTCATTCTCGGCCTGGGAGGTGACGACGAACTGCGCGGTTCCGGTGGCGACGACACTCTAGCGGGCAACCAAGGTGACGATTTACTCGATGGCGGCCTGGGGAACGACTTGCTTTTCGGTGGACGCGACGAGGACACCTTAATCGGTGGAGAAGGTGACGACAGCCTATTTGGAAATATCGGCGACGATATTTTAGAAGGAAACGAAGGTAACGACTTGCTTCTGGGCGGTCGCGACGAAGATACCCTAATTGGGGGCATGGGTAACGATATTTTAGGCGGTCAGCGTCAAAAGGATATCTTGACTGGAAATGAAGGGGCCGATATTTTCTTTTTCGGGGGCGAAGGAATTGCTTTCGGGGAAGAAGGAATCGATGAGATTACCGATTTTACGACGGGCGAAGATCTCATTCAACTGTCGGTTTCCACGTTTTCGGCGTTGCAACCCGCATTTGCAGGCGAGGCCCTGTTTTTAGTGGGAACGGTGGGCAGCCAGCCGGACGCTGCGGCTTCGGAAACTTTTATCGTGTACGACAATATGAGTGGGACACTGTATTACAATCCCAATGGTGAAGGGACTGGCTTCGGGGGGGGCGGCCCGATCGCGATTTTAGATCCGGAACTCGATATCGTTCCCGATAGTTTCGTGCTGGTTCCTTAACCCTGTTGGGTCGCTAAAACGCGATCGGGAAAAACCGATCGCGTATTGATGATGCTAACAGATCGATGGTACAAGTTGATGCCCCTTGAAATGAAATCCGGTTAATCAATGTACGATCCGATCCATCTATGCGGGCGAAGCATTCGCCATGTTGAGTTATCGGTAGAATCGTTCGTTAACTTGTGCAAATGCTTAGCCCCTACACAATACGGTGTCTTATCAACCAGATCCGATCTTATTCAACGCTATCAATTTCGGTCGAGCAAAATTCTCCCGTATCTTGACCGTCTTCATAGGGATGTTGGTAAAAGACGTAAACCAAATCTCGGCTGGGATTTAAACCAATTTGGGTAATCGGTTTGCCATCGTTTCCGACTCCGTTACCCTCAACCGGGCCTCGCACCGCAGTGCCGTTATCGAAAGTAATGGTTCCTTGTGCCATTTGATAAGTTCCCGTATCCGTCTCGAAATAGACCAGAAAACTTTCGCTATCGCGATCGAAGTTGAATTGGACGTTATTGCATTCGGCGATCCAAGTTTCTGCTAGCGCAGACGAGGTGGGAAGTAGGGCAAAAAAGGTCGATGCTAAAAAGATTCGCAAAAATTTCATAGTTTTTGTCTCCAATGAGTTTACAGTAAAAATTTCAGAACCAATTGAGATTATGAGTCGCTGCGATCCTTACATAAAAAATTTAGATCGGGCGTTCGACTCAGTTAAAGACTATACAATTTGCAGATCTCGTACATCTATCGATCGACAGAGTTACAACTATAGTTTGGCACGATTCTCCCGTCTCTTAACCGCCTTCATAGGGATGTTAGTAGATTAAGGTCGCAAGTCGAGTCAAAAAGGTCGATGGGAAGAAAACCTGAATCCAGATGAGGGCAAAAGCTGACCTAGAGACTCTTGACTGGCGCAGATTCGGGGTAAAATCGGAAGCACCGATGTCTTCGGATATCTCGATTCCAATCGCTTTGCCATTACCGTATCGTTCGTCCAGTTACTTTTTCCTCGTCATCTGCGGCTATGTCTCCCTCCCTCACCATTCCCAATACCCAAGCTATGCACGATCTCGGCCGTCGTTTGGGTCGATCGCTTCCCGCCGAAAGCGTCATTCTCCTCGTCGGCGAGTTGGGAACCGGAAAAACCACCCTCGTACAAGGAATTGGTGCGGGGTTGGGGATTAAAGAACCGATCGTCAGTCCCACGTTTACCCTCATTAACGAATATACCGAAGGTCGCGTTCCCTTATATCATTTCGATTTGTATCGCCTCACCCCAGAAGAAGCAACGGCCTTGAAACCGGAGTTATATTGGAATGGGGTCGAGGTGGAACTGGGAATTGTGGCCATTGAATGGAGCGATCGCCTCGAGGACAAACCCCCCAACTACATTCAACTCAACCTCAGTCACGGCCCCGATGGCTCGCGAAAAATTGAAGTTGGCGATTTCTCTCTTTTTTCCTTCGATTGGACGGGAGACTCTTAAACGCGCACGGCTCGATTGGCTCCCGATCGCTCTACTTCTCGCACTTTTTTACCGCGCCACAACAGGCGTAACGGCGTTCCCGTAAATCCCAACTGTTCGCGAAACTGGCGTTCGATATAGCGGCGATAGTTGTCGTTGAAGCGTTGCGGATCGTTAACGAACAGGACGATCGTCGGCGGTGCGGATTTGACTTGCGTTCCGTAATAGATCTTACCCTGTTTTCCCTGGCGGCTAGTGGGTGGAGATTTCCAGCGTACCGCCTCTTCAATGACTTCGTTAATCACGGCGGTAGACACGCGGCGCTTGTGTTCGGCGGCGGCAACATCGACGCGATCTAGTATGGTATCGACGCGCTTCCCAGTTAAGGCACTGACAAACAGTTTTTCGGCCCAACTCAGGTAATACAAACGCTCGTCGAGATGTTCGTTATACTCGTAAATCGTGTGGGAATCTTTCTCGATCGCGTCCCATTTGTTTACTAGCATCACGCAGGCACGTCCTTCTTCAGCAATGCGTCCGGCGAGTTTTTGATCTTGGTCGGTGATGCCATCGAGAGCATCAAATACCATCAATACCACATCCGCTCGCCGAATGGCCTTAAAGGCACGATTGATGCTAAAAAATTCGGTTCCGTAATCGATTTTTTTCTTCTTCCGAATTCCGGCGGTATCGCCGAGGCGATAGGTTTGGCCGTTGCGTTCGACGACCATATCGATCGCGTCGCGAGTTGTTCCCGAAATAGGACTAACAATGGCTCGCGTTTCGCCAACTAAGGCATTTAGCAAGCTCGATTTGCCGACATTGGGACGACCGACGATCGCGACTTTAATTTCTTCGATTTCCGGCAACAATTCGATGGGGGAGAAATAGGAGATAACCCCATCGAGAAGATCGCCGACTCCGTTGCGGTGAATGGCAGAGAGAGGGTACGGTTCTCCTAACCCTAAGTTCCAAAATTCTGCGGCTTGCGCTAACCCGCCTTCGGGGGATTCGCATTTGTTCACCGCCATCACTACCGGAACGGATTGTTGTCGCAACCAATTGGCAATTTCTTCGTCGGCGGCGGTGAGTCCGGTTTGTCCGTCTACGACGAAAATGGCGGCGCTGGCTTCAGCTAAGGCAAGGAAAACCTGTTCGCGAATTAGGGGGAGAAATTCGGTATCGTCGTCGAATAGCAAGCCTCCCGTATCGACAATTTGGAAGTCGCGATCTTGCCAGGAAGCGGGTTTGTAGGTGCGATCGCGGGTGACACCGGGTTCGTCGTGGACGATCGCTTCGGAGGTTTCGCTAATCCGGTTGACGAGGGTGGATTTGCCGACGTTGGGACGGCCGATAATGGCAACTATAGGAAGTTTCATAAAACCTACGAGACGGGCGAGAAGATTTAAATCCTTTCACCAGTTTACACGATTTTGCGATCGCAGATCGACAAGGGAGCGCCAGGGGACGATCGCGGGGACTTAGGCTAAACGGGTGTAGAAACCCGGTTTCTCGCTTATAGCCGGACAAAATCTGAGTTTCTCCCTCAGAAACCAGGTTTCTCTGTACCACCTGAATACTTACTTAATGTTAAATCTTGAAAAGTAGGGGCGATTCGCAAATCGCCCCTACAATTTTCGGAAAATGGTATTATAGCCAGCAATACAAAGATTAACGGCGGTTCATTTGTTTGGCCATGTCTAGGAAACCGGCCATATTCGCTCCCGGACGGCGGCGGGTTGCGGTGGGTTTGGGAGCCAAATAGTCGGGGGCAAACAGCACGGTTGCGGCTTCTTTTTTCGGTTGCGCTTTGGGTTGGGGAGCGGGTGCGGGGGCGCTTTTCGCCGCAGGTTTGGCTTCTTTTTTCTTGCGATCTTTAATTGAAGTGCGCTTCGACTTTTTCGGTGCTTCTTCTTTGGAGGATTCCGGTTGCGCTTCCGGTTGCTTCGCTTCCGGTTTGGGCGGTTCGGGAGCGGGTTCGGGTTTGGTTTCCGTCGATTCTGTCTCCGGCGACGCTCCCTTTGCGTCGTCAAATTCTAGAAAGTAATCGTCCTTTTTTTTCTTGCCCAGTAACTTGTTCAACATAATGGTGGCGCTGCTGTGGGAGTGAACTCGATCGAACGGCCCGACGAGTCGTTCTCGACCAATTATGAGACGATCGCGATCGCGATCGCAAGATTTCTTAACAGTTTTTAACATTTCGAGACGATCGCCCCACCTCTGCTGATGTGTGCTGATGTGAAGTTTTGTTACAAGTTCGCCCGTTTCCCGTAAAACTGCGGCGGCACAACAGATAGAGAAGTAGAGGGGAACGATCGCGTCCCTAAGTCATTCGGGAGGTTAAGAGTATGCCGCGCTTGCATTCAAGTTACCGCAACGTCATGGAACCGCTAGCGGCAATGGAAGTCGAGCGTCAGATCCGCGACTTGCCACCGGAACGCGCTGGCCGTATCGATCGCAACGACGTATTAGTGCGAACCCTCAATCGCCTGCCCCCATTGTACGCGACAACGGCTGCCGGATGGAATTGGCATCGCCAAAAAGTGCGCGACAGTTTGGGTGAAGAAATTCGCTGCGCCACAGCCAAAGCTATCCGGGAAGCGAGCGATCGTGACGGGAACGAAGCGCGATCGCGCGAAGACAGCCAAGCGGCTTTAAGCGACCTCAAACAACTTCTCGGCTGCCAAAACTTGTCTTGGCCCGATGTTGTAGCAGTCATTTCGGAAACCTTAGACAAAACCGCAGAAGGCAAAATCGCTCGTCACCCTTCCAACAACGCTCGTTTGCGGCGATCGCTGAGTGCGTTGGGCGATCGGTAAAATTTTACCGCACGGAGTCGGGATCGATCGCGATTCAACAACGCCGAATTTGTAATTGGATCGCTGCGACAACGGTTTCGATCGCCATGACTCGCGCGTAATATTTATCGTTTCCAGGGACGATCGTCCAGGGTGCATAAGACGTATCCGTGCGGGCGATCGCGTCGTTAACTGCTCGTTCGTATTCCGCCCATTTTTCGCGGTTGCGCCAATCTTCCTCCGTCAATTTATACTGCTTAAATGGATTGTTTTGGCGAGC
>CAKZKB010000663.1 GCA_937121005.1 uncultured cyanobacterium
CCCGCCCGCTCCTAACGTCAGCCGTCGCACCCCCGACTCAAAATTAAACAGCCGCACCGTGCCATCGTTGCTACCGCTAACGAGAATATCGCCCTCCGGGCCGATCGAGATGGCCTGCACCCAGTCATTATGAGCGGCGATCGTCCGCAAATACTCTCCCGTGCGTCGGTTCCACAGTTTAACGGTTCCGTAGCTGCCCGAGGCCAGAGTACGGCCGTCAGGCGTTAACGCCACCGTATAGGCAAATCCTACATCATCGTCAATGGTTCGCAACAGCAACGGGCCGTTGGGAAAGTTGGCCAGAATCGCGATCGGGTTGACAGGGAACAAACCGTAGCGCAAAGCGCCGTAGATCTGAGTCAGGGCCAGCAGCGACCCTACCCCCACGGCCACCCAGGGCCATACCGTTGTCGGCAGGTTTGTGGGGCGAGAACGGCGGCCGCTGCGCGACTGGGTTCCCCCCTTCGTCCGCAAACTGCTATCGCTGGTGCGTTCTGGGAGGGGAATTTTGCCGAGTTTAGAATCTTCGCGATCGTCGTTTTTCTTATTCTTAAACGGCCACAGTCCCGTATCCCCTTCCGGCGCTTCCCCCTTAATTTCGGCCAGCATTTGTAAAATCACTTTGGCACTTTGGGGGCGGTTGCCCGGAAACGGAGCCATGAGATAGTCGATAATATCCCCCAACTCTGGCGAGGCGTGGGGAGCGCTATCGCGCCACAGTAGCTTACCCGTGCGCGGATTTTCGGGAAACTCCGTCGGCCGCTTCCCAGTCAGCAGGTACACGAAGGTGCGCCCCAAGGCATAAAAATCCGACTGGGGCACGGCTTTTCCGTTAATCTGTTCCGGTGGCGTGTAACCGGCCGAAATAATTTCTGTGACGTTTTGGCCCCCACCCACTTTGTTGAGGTACGTGCCCGTCACCTCCCGAGCCGTCCCAAAGTCGATTAGCGCTAGCTGCCCTTCTACCCGGCGCATAATATTGTGCGGCTTGATATCTCGGTGGAAGTAGTGCAGTTGGTGCACGCCTTCTAAAATATCCGAGAGTTGCTCGAGCCACTCGATCGCCTCTTCTTGGGTAATGGGTTCGTTGTTGCGACGAGTCAGCCATTCTTTGAGGTTCAACCCCTCAATTTTCTCCATGATCAGGCAATGGAGGGGTTCGGCGCTTTCGTGGGGCCAGTAAACGAAGTAGCCGTCGGGGGGGACGGCGGGAATACCGGGATGGTTGAGGCGACCGAGAACCTTGGCCTCTTGTTGGAACAGGGAAACGGCTTTAGGATGGTTGCGGTAGAGGACTTTGAGCACGAAACGCTTGTTGTCGGCGGTCAGCACCTCGAAGGTTTTGCCAAATCCGCCGCTTCCCATGGGTTGGGTCACCCGATATTTATTTTTCAGCACCAATTCCGACCCGCAGTGCTGGCACAAACGATCGTTTGGCTTCGCCTCGGGATCGGATGGGTTGGGGCATTGAGGATTGAGACAATAACTCACGGACGATTTCTTATCCGAGCGCGATCTGGCTTGTCCCTCTTACTATAGCTCGAAACCCGCTTTCTCCCGCGATCGCTTTATGCCAATCTTGGAATTTGTCCGGGGACGGTGGCAAATCGAGTAAAATTACTGACAATCGAGGCTCGATCGCAGACTATAATTGTAGTATGATGTAATCTATTTATTGCTTGTGGAACAAACCTCCCTCGCCCTATCCTTTCCCGATCCCCAAAGCGCCATGGCCCTGGTGGGAAAGGGAGAAGAAAACCTGAAAACCCTCTCCCAGCAAACTGGGGCCAAGTTGGTACAGCGCGGCCAAGAATTGTTGCTGTCGGGAACGCCAACTCAGGTCGATCGTACCCGCGATCTGATTAAACTGCTCGAGCCCCTGTGGAAAGCGGGTAAAACCGTGGCCCCGGTCGATATTTCGACGGCGGTTCAGGCTCTCAATACCAACCGCCAAGACGAACTCGAAGACTTGCGCGACGATATTGTGGTGCAAACGCGCAAGGGCGAACCGATTCGGGCGAAAACGTTTCGGCAGCGTCAGTATATCAAAACCGTGCGCCGCTACGATTTGACGTTTTGTACCGGGCCGGCAGGGACGGGAAAAACCTATTTGGCGACCATGTTGGCGGTGAAAGCACTGACCAATAAAGAGTACGATCGCCTGATTCTCACTCGTCCGGCGGTGGAAGCGGGCGAGAAACTCGGATTTTTACCGGGGGATTTGCAGCAGAAGGTTAATCCTTTTTTGCGCCCCCTTTACGATGCGCTTTACGAGCTCATCGATCCGATTAAGATCCCGGATTTGATGGAGCGAGGAATCGTAGAAGTTGCTCCGCTTGCCTATATGCGCGGTCGCACGTTAAGCAATGCTTTCGTGATTCTCGATGAGGCCCAGAATACCACGCCCGCCCAGATGAAAATGGTACTAACCCGGTTGGGTTTTAATGCCAAAATGGTGGTCACGGGGGATTTAACGCAAACGGATTTACCGGGAAATTCGCCTTCCGGTTTGGACGTGGCGATTAAAATTCTTCGCAATGTAGACGGGATTGGCTTCTGTCAGATGACGGCGGCGGATGTGGTGCGCCATGCGTTGGTACAGCGCATTGTGGGAGCTTACGAACAGTACGAGAAGCGATCGTAACACAATCGCCCCTGGTTAGGGGCGATGCCACATTTCCGCTTAATATTTGACATTCCTTTTATACCAGTCAGAATGGTCTCGTTTGACCCATTCTGGCAAACCGAGTTCGGGATCGTTTTTGAGTTGACGATCGAGAAATTCAATAATATCTTCCATTTCGTTCGCCAAGTCGAATTGAAAGATGCTGCAAAGATTTCCGTGAGAATCCACATTATCTTTAGTGTTGTAATCTAGCTCCACAAAAGGAATTGGATTTTTGTAAACTTTTTCACCAATTCCAACCATGGCAACTTTGATCTCGTCTTGGTTGTCAAGACGTTTGCAAGTGTCGGTAATCAGTTTTTCAAACTGAGAGCGATCGGAAAGCACACCATCAGTATAGATAATAAAGAAAGCTCCTTTTCCTTGCTTGCGACCGTTTTCAAACCAATCGTTTAAGCATTTTGCCATCGTAGGGCAAATGAAGGTTGTCGAGTCGGGGGTATTTTCACGGAATATATCATCGAGATCGTTGGCATCGGTTACTTCAAAATCTAGACCGACGCGCTTGCGACTGAAAAAGTAGAGGTAGATGCGATCGCAGATTTTTTGATTCTCATGGCTTCGGGAGAAAATTTTACGAACATCACCTTTCAACAACTCTGTGCCAACGAATTGCCAACGAGTCATATCCTCGCCAGTTTCTTCGTCTTTATCGTTCATGGAATCGCTTTGATCGACAAGAATAAAGACATCCCGGTTGTAGATTTTGGTGCTAGGCATATAGTCCTCCTGGTTTTGGATAAACTGTTTTGTCGATTCAATCCATTCAGAATTGAAAACTTTTTTGTAGATCGGGTTAGCAACGCGAAGTTGAATTCCTGACTTGGCCACCAACCCCGATACTAGCAAGCTCATTTGCTCTTCGCTGCTACCGTCAAACAGAACTGGAACTCCTCGTAAAATTTTGCGATACAGAGCCAAAGCAGATAGTTTTTCCTTTTGGGTAGTATAACCTGTTTTGAACCATTTCTCTATCTCTTGCAAATGAGACTGACGATCTTTTCTCCTCCAGTCAAAGATAATTTCTTTTCTGACTAACTTTTCCATGTCCGCTTTAAGGTTGCTTTGAGTGAGTTGAATTTTGCTCTCTACAACTAAATTGCAGAGGACTTGGGTTAAGAAGGGCTTCCCACCCGTCCACTTCAAAATTTCTTTTAATACTGGTTGAGGAGAATCTATTTTATCTTCGAGTCCTTGAAGCAGGCTCGGGCAGTCCCCCGAAAAGTTCTGGAGTTCGATTTCTTTGGCAGCGTTCATAGCAAAGCCAGCATGGTTGAGTAAATCGGAAGGCTTCGCAACCCCTAACAGAACAAATGTTAAACAACAATGACGGAACACTTCGCGATCGGCTTCAGTCAGTGCCTTGATGACACCCATGAAACTATTTTGAAGTTTCCAGTAAATAAGTTGTTGGATCTCATCGAGGAAAACCACCAGTTTGCGACCTTCAAGCCGCTCTAGAATATCGACAAGGCAATCCTGAAACCGCAGCGCGGGCGGTAATCCAGAATTTTCTTTCCAGATCGCATCCATTTCGGCAACCGAGTTAGGATAAAATTCTTTGATTTGCTGGCAAATCATTCTTAAAAGGCTTAAATACAGAGCCTCTTCCGATACAGCTTGACCGAGAATCTGAAGATTGATTTTTACACATACGAGCCCTTTTTCGCTGACGCGATAAGCCGTTTTTACCATCAAACTCGACTTGCCCATTTGACGCGCTGCAAGCACGTAACAGGCGCGTCGATCGCAGGATTCTCCCTGAGCGTATGTTTCTGCTCCCAGCAAGAACTCGTAGAGTTCGTTATCTGCTTCTCGCCAAACATAGCTAGAAGCATCAATGGGCAAAGCTCCACCTTTAATTCCTTGATAGTAATTCATTTGTTCTTGGATCGCGACTACCATTTTTTTCAAAATCCTCGAAATATTTTGAGAAGTAGGCTTGATAAAGCAGGGGAATTACACTTGCTCGATCTTCGTTTATTTGAATGAGTCCTGCTTGTTCTAGCTGAAACTTAGCAAATTCATCATCACACTCTTCTTTTTCAAGAATCTTCTGTAAACATTGAGACAGACTTGGATGGTTCTCTAGAAGCTGCAAATATTGCAGTAAATAGCTTCTGAATGGACTATCAGATCGATCCGCTTTTGCTAAAAAGATTCCTACCTCTATGTTATCATTTGCCAACTTGTTGAAAGCTAAATTCATTAGAGCAGGATGTCCTCCAACCCAATTCATAAGCGATTTGATGCTACCGCTCTCCAAAGCTAAACCATACTGATTTGCCAGTTTCGCTACCTGGCTTTCTGTAAATTCTGGTAACTGTAGAGGAAGTCCTACATTGTCGAGTGGCGATCCTTGTAACTTGTATTGGGCATAAGGTTCGGTGGAATATGCAATAGCGATATGGGGCCAGACGATGGGATCTTGGCTGACACGCTTCATTTTTTCCTCGTTCCACGATCGCAGCAATTCCAAAAACTGCGTCTGCACGGGTTCGCGTCCCAAAACAGCATCAATGCCATCAATTAAAAGTGTTTTCGGTGATTTCAGTCTAGAAAAGACGTAATCGTTTAAGTAGTCCGTGCAAGGCAACCCCGGAGCCAGATCGTCGCGCCAATAGTCGCGCAAGTCTAGCGGTGGTTCTGCCAACTCGTTCTTAAACTCTCTTGTTACAGCATAGGTAAAGCAATACAGCAGCTTGCCTAAATTCTCAAAAACCTCTATACCGAAATCCTTGCCGCCCAAATCTACAAAACCAACAGTATGGCCGAGATGGTTTTCTAGAAAAGCCCTCAAATGGGTTAGCAGGCTCGATTTACCCGTGCGTCTCACTCCTTTAATGCGGGCAAACAGTCGCGACTCGTCAGCGTGAGCCGCAAACTCTCGTTCCAAAATTTCATCGGGCGATCGTCGCACGTATCGAGGATCCCCTAGCGGCACGATACCGTTCAATAGTGTCGTTTTGGGGCCAATCGCGGTCTCGTCTGTCTCTTTGGGAAGGGCGAGGGCAATGTCGCGCAGTTCGGGATCCCGGAGCAGTTCGCGTTCGTACTGACGGATCAGATCGAGCAGTTCGGGGCGCTTGCGGGAGCGATCGCCCTCAAAGGGATGACTCAAACCCAGCGCCTCGTAGATATTGGAGAGTTGCTTGCGAACCGTACCGGGGTGAATGTCCATCTCTATGGCAATCTCCTCATCCGTTTGTCCGCGCACGACCCCCAGCAGTACCGCCTTACGGCGTTCCGCTCTGTGGACGGCATCTTTAAGGGACTGGGCGAACAGTTGGTAGCTCATGGACTCTATGGTAGCACCTTTGCGTATTCATTGTACCAGATTTGCGTACTTTGGTTTTGCGTATCGGAAATGTAAATTTTTGTATCTTGTCCGTTTTATGACCTCGGCCCGGTTTGTGTATTATGAGTGACCATTGTTATGCGTACTATTGTTGCAATAGAATACTGATAAAATGTACAAATTTTTCTTTAAGGAGGCAAAATTAACAACTGGATACCTTCTTGCAGGACAATTCTTTCAGAAGTTAAGCAGAAGTTGGGAAGCTGGCTAGTTTTTGCAGTAACAATTCCCCTTCTCCCTTTTGGATTCAGGATGCTAGATATTTATCTAGATGCGTCTTCACAAAAAAATTTATCAGACCTATTTGTCTCTCTTTTTTGTCATGGAGACCTGCAATTGATATCAATTGTCCTAGCGTCTGAAGGATTGGGAAGGCTAGCCAAAACTAACAAAGACTTTTCGGGTAAAAGTATGCTCGTTCTGGGTTGTATAATAACTATCTATTTTGGTTGTTATACAGTTGATAAGGCAAAGGACAACTCAACCGATCCTTTAAACTTTGTTATTGTTTCAATAGTTCTCTTTGGACTTGCCTTTTTGTTTTCTGGATGTTGTGTTTATGTAACGGAGACTAAATAGAATGGACTTGATACTAATTTTGGTCGTTTCAGCTTTGTTTACAGTTAGTTCTTTGAAGCTAGCTGTACAATCCTATCAAGAACAGGAGAAAAAACAGGATCGACAATCTTCAGACAATAACAATGGCAGCACCAATTACTACCAGGTAATTGTGAAGGACGATCGCGGTCAAACTGTCGCCACAGGGCATTTAGAGGGGATGCTTCAGTCTGAAGATTGCGAAAACCAAGTTTTTGCGAAGCTCAATTAATACACCTAGAAAATTACTGGAGATTCATCCATGAACGTTCAATCGAAAGCCAAACTACTGACACGGGAACAGATACAACAAGGAGCGCAAGCGGAACTCGATCGCCTCGATCGCGAGAACTTGCAAGCAACGTGGTACGATCGCGAAACTCAGACCGAACGCTCTATTTCCTTAACCTCTCTTCCGTTACAGAAGCAACAAGCGATCCGCGAGAGTCTCCAAGCCTTTGCAAAAGGAGATTTTATTTCCCTAGATGAATACGAAGAAGGCTTGCGATCGCGATCGAGCTAGGATATTCTATGTCTTAGCTCCATCGCAGTTTGTTGTAAGTTTATGCCATCTCAACCTTACGAAGTCGTCATTCTTACGGCTCAGGCTCATGATGTCTTAGATCGACTCACCGCCGAGAGTAGAGAATACGCGATCGCGCAACTTAGAGAACTATCAAAAACAGTGATGTATTTGAGGCGTACTTATCCAAACGCTCACTCAATACATCTTTTTGACTGCGATCGCTATCGAGGGGTTTGGTATTTTGTTGACCACACGCTAGAAGCTATTTTTGTTGTGGAGTTCCTCGATCGTCCGCAATGAAGTTTTCGAGTATTGGGTTAATTCAGGCATCCCAAAGTAATGTCTATCTTTTGAATTGGAGCGAAACAACCGATTCCTACAGGTTCTATTTTAACTTGGCATCAACATTGGATGCAGCAAGCCCTCGAAATCGCCCGAGTCGCTGGAGAAGCGGGAGAAATTCCGGTTGGGGCGATCGTCGTCAGTGGGGACGGAAAAGCGATCGCCACTGGGGAAAATCGTCGGGAACGCGATCGCGATCCGACTGCCCATGCTGAGATTTTAGCACTGCGATCGGCGGGTTGCAAGTTGCGATCGTGGCATTTAACTTCGTGTACTCTCTACGTGACTCTCGAACCTTGTCCCATGTGTGCGGGGGCGATCGTTCTCGCTCGTTTGGGAACGTTGGTGTATGGAGCCGACGATCTCAAAACTGGGGCAATTCGTACTGTCGATAATCTCGCTGACGGCGTTCTTTCTAACCATCGCTTGCGGGTTTTTGGGGGGATTTTAGAACAACCTTGTCGCCAACAGTTGCAAGATTGGTTTGCGGCGCGGCGCAGTCAACCGCTTCGCGGAATTAAAAATTAAAAATTAAAAATTTTAACCCCACCCTATGTGCTACGCACAGGCTACGCCAACGACAAGCTCACTTCGGCTAGGCTCAGTGCGATCGGGGCAAGTGTCTGAAGCCAGGGGTTTGTGTGGATGCTTTGCTTTGATTTTCCACGAATGAATTCGGGGGTTTGTATCCAGGATATGCTCGGTTAAATGTAATATCGACGCACGATCGTCGCGATCGCAACTGTACCTGAAAAGATGGCATAAAAACGAGCGATGCGACTGAGAACATCGAAGCCAATTTGCAATCGTCGTTGATACAACAGCATACCAATTAAAGGCGCAATGGGGATAAAATAGCGTCCCTGAATTCCAGCGATGCGAACTGCACCGACATCGTTCCACAAGTAGGCGAGACTGGTTAAAACACCCACTGTTAAAAAGGCGATCGCGCCGACAAACAGCTTTTGTTGGCTGGATAAATAAACGTGCGGACGAAAAGAACTGACGGCAAAAAAAAGCGCGATCGCTAGATAAGTCACCACGTAAGCAACGGGTAAGGGTGCGTCCAACCAACCGAACACGCCAACCCATTCGTGTAAGTATTGCCAGATAAATTCGTTGTAGGTTTGGAGGGCAATTTTGATAAATTCAAAGGGATGCGATCGCATCCATTCGATTTGAGCGTTCGGATCGTGTCCGGGTAAAATAGGGACGTAAATTTGGCTGACCGCTTGACTCCAAAGCCAGATAGCGAAGCAACTTAGAAACGCGATCGCGCCGAAGGTTAGATAGTATCGCTTTGGCGGTCTTATCTTGTCGGTGGGAATGAGAAATAATAAGAAAACGATGGGAAAATAGGCTAGCTTGCACAGTGCAAGTGTAACGGAGAGGATGGCGAGAAGGGCGATATCGGTGGCGCGAAGATAGGCATCGCGATCGCAGGCATAGTGTAAAATTAAACCAATCAGTAAAAAGGCAATCCCGTTGGTGAGTGCGTCTGCCGATAAAGAGGCAGCTTGGAACAAGGACATGGGGGCGATCGCCAACAGAAACCACAGCCATTTTTGCATTGGCACGACGGCGATCGCGGCTCCACATAGTAGCAACCAAACTGCAAAATTCGTTGTCCGTCCTAAGTACATTAAAATGAGAGGAGACAGATGCAAGACTCGCCCGATCGCGATCCCGATCGCTTGCGGTAAGTAGGGCACTGGCGAATGCAGTCCGGTGGTGTTAAACTTGACAAAGACGCGCTCTTGGGGTACTAAAGGGAGGTCGAGCAAGGCGATCGCCTCTTGCGGATCTTGCTTGCGATCGCTTTCAAATCTCAAATCTGTACTCGATACGGTTCTCGCCGTTTCTAGCAGGCTTTCCGGCAATTCTCCCCCCAAGCACAGGATGTTGGTAAAATCTTTACTGTAGCCAGAACACGCCCCAGTTTGGCGTTCGGCAATCAAATTGCCCTCGGAAACTTGGAAGGCACGATAGAAATGAACGTACTCATCGGCCACTTGAAACGGTGGTGTCAGCAGCAACAGTATCGCACCAAAAAGTCCAGCGATCCACAAAAAAGCACGGACGGGACGATCGCCTTTCATCAGTCGCTACGCTCCAATTCAAAATTCTAGACCTCTATCTAAAGTTCAGAGGTTGTATCCTTAACATTGTAGGTCAGTTTTGTCATGGAGGTGTTGTCTACAGAGTCTTTGGCTTCGAGAGGAGGACGAGTGCATAAATAGGCGAGAGGGCCGAATAATGGCACTAAAGATACTGCCCAAAACGCGATCGAACTGTCAAGTCCCCGGCGAGCCATATCGTCGCTGAGTAAGGCGGGAAACAACAACGCCAGCAAACAGAAATCCAAACTCATCACGTGGATAAACCGACGAGTTTGCCACTGGTAAATAAAGTCTTGCCAGTCTCCTTGCGTGATACCAAATACGACTAAAGCGATCGCGCCGACTAACAAAATAATGCCTAAAATTCGCGAGTCGAGAACTTGGAGCAGTTTAGACTTCTCGCCGTTAAATTCCGGTTGCGGTTGGCGCAGCACCAAATAGGGTAAGATGGCAAAAGCGCCTACACCAAAGGCGGCGATCGCGAAGGGCCAGGCTCCGATTTTCTGTCCGCGTCCGTCGAAAAATAACAGGCTGCTATAGGCGATCGGCCAGATCCCCATGAGGTTAAATAAAGCAACGACGATCGGGTTAATCTCCTTCCAGTTACCTGCAATCAAATTTTGAATGAGTTCTGGGGTATCGGGTTGGCTCGGCGGTGCAAACCCAAACGCATAGGTGACAAATCCGACCCAAAGCAAAGCGAACAGTATTTTTTTGACTGTAAGGGATTTCATTTTGTTTATAAAAAAGGCGATCGCTCGTCAAGACTCTATTGGTAAGGATTCAAGTATGCTAGGGTAAAGGGGTCTAGAAACCCGGTTTCTCGCTTATAGCCGGAAAAAATCCGAGTTTTTCCTTTCAGAAACCGGGTTTCTCTGTACCACCTGAATGCTGACCTCTATTGTAATCTCTAAAGTCAACATTTGCAAGTATTAAAGATGCGCTTCTCAAGGAACGCGATCGCCACAGCCTCAAGAGCCGTGCCAGGTGTAGTGGGTTTTGATGGCGCAATGCTGTATAATAGACTGTAATTCTGTTTGTCAACACCTTGCTGATGGCCCCGTCGCCAACGCCTCCCCCCCTCTCCATCACCTCAACCACAGCCATCTCGCCCGAAAACTGTATCGGGTCGGCGCACTGAAAGGGTACTAAACAACATTTTAGAACCTCTTGACTTAGTAGGTCGAGCAGTGATGGGGGATTTATGGAGGATGTTCTATTCTACCGTACAAGACGCGATCGCCCTCAGTTTGTTACTTAAAATACCAGGAATTGTCGGTTTTTGGATTATTGGCAAACAGTTCTCCGACTATCAAGTTTGTCTTCAAGAGAGCGCTTGGGGGGCATCTCGCTATGCTTGCTTTGTTATCGTAACATCAGACTTTTTACTCTGGATCGTACTCGCGGGACGAATTTTTGGGCGGTTTTGGGCAGAAATTAGCAAATTTAGAAATCATCAAGGAGGATCGGGCAGTGGCACGAACAAACCGTAGGAATATTACTTTATATCAAGAGGCTAAATCGGGTTTGCGATCGCTCTTTCGCCAAACCGCGATCGTCTTCGTTGGATTTTTAGTGATGCTTCTGGTTACAGGTGGAGATCCATCCGAACTTGTTATTTCTGTATGCGTTGTTGCAGGGATTGTATTTGTTGCTTGGAGCGAAAAGACTAGATTGTCACCAAGATTTTTACCAAGTATGCCACTAGGACTATCACTTATAATACTATTGCTAACAATAGTATCTATTTTCTCTGCACTCACTCAGAAACTACGTCATCTACTCAAAATTAGTCAGTAAAGTAATGAAAAATGGGAAGAAAGGTAAAGAGGAGCGACTTGCCCCGATTTCTTCCCATTTTCAACGCTTTAGTTGTAGCGCTCCTTTTCTTGTTGGGAGGGAACCTTTACGTCCCAAGCCAAACCGAGGCGATCGAGGGTTTGAATAAACCACCAGCCCGGATCGAACTGCCACCATTTCATGCCGAACTGAGCCGACGAGGGAAAGGCATGATGGTTGTTGTGCCAGCCTTCGCCTAGGGTTAAAAAGGCGACCAGACCGTTATTGCGGCTTTTTTCAGGAGTTTCAAACATCCGGCCGCCCCAGAGGTGGCACAGAGAGTTGACGCAGAAAGTGTGATTGAAACCCAGCAACAGCCGGATCGCGCCACCCCAGATCAAACCTCGGAACACGCCGTCCCAAGACCCAGTGACGAGACCGCCGATGGCCGCCGGAAGGGCCAGGGT
>CAKZKB010000664.1 GCA_937121005.1 uncultured cyanobacterium
TTTTAGGCTACATTGGCTACTCGTCTCGCCACGTCACTTTTGTATTGGAAGATGGCGCTTTAAACATTCGCGGCGACATTTACGGACGCACGATCCCCCTGGAGTCGATCGCCATCGAAGACGCGCAACAAATCGACCTCGATCGGCGATCGCCATACTACCCCAAGTGGCGAACCAACGGTGCGGGGTTGCCGGGGTATCGCGCTGGATGGTTTAAGCTCAATAATGGCGAAAAGGCGTTACTATTTGTTACGCAAAATGAGAATGTTCTCTATCTTCCGACAGATGACAACTACGCAGTCATGGCGAGCGTTGCCGAACCGGAAGAATTTTTGCGATCGCTGCGAGCTACAATAGAACGGTAGACTGACGCGCCACTGTAATGTCATCCCGCACGATTTGCTTAACGCCCGAACTCCACGATTATATGCTCTCGGTGTCGTTGCGAGAGACAGAGATTTTATCGCAACTGCGCCAAGAAACCGCCAACCACCCGCGATCGAATATGCAAATTGCCCCGGAACAAGGTCAATTGATGTCCTTGCTGGTGCAACTTTTGGGGGCCAAAAAGACTCTCGAAATCGGTGTTTTTACGGGGTATAGCGCTCTCAGCGTGGCCCTAGCGCTGCCCCCAGATGGTAAAATTATTGCTTGCGATATTAGCGAAGAATATACGGCTGTGGCGCGTCGGTATTGGCAAGCGGCGGGAGTGTCCGATAAAATCGATTTGCGGTTGGCTCCAGCGTTGGAAACTTTAGATGCGTTACTCGCCAATGGCGGTGCGGGAACCTTCGATTTTGCCTTCATTGATGCGGACAAAGAAAACTATCTGGCTTACTACGAGCGATCGCTACAACTGTTGCGACAAGGGGGATTAGTTGCCATCGATAACGTTTTGTGGCACGGTCGAGTTATCGATCCTGAGAGTCAAGATGAGGAGACGATCGCCATTCGCGAATTGAACGACAAAATTGCTAAGGACGATCGCGTCACTCTCAGTTTAGTCCCGATCGCCGATGGTGTCACCCTGGCGATGAAGCGCTAGACGGTAGCGTTTTCTCCTCGTAGCGTCCCTCTTGTGGAGGCTCCGCTTCCAGAATACACGAGGAAGTGCCTTTAGTCTAGCATTGTTCGGAAAAGCGCTACACTGGGAAATAGGCAAACACGATTTGCCACGTAAGCATTCAGGTAGTAGACAGAAACCCGGTTTTTGAAGAATACACGAGGCGGAGCCTCTAGTCTAGCATTCCCCGGCAGAGCCAGGGAACGAGGGGGAAAGCGCTACACTTGGGAATGGGCAAACGCCGTTTGCCCCTACATTGATATTATGGATACGCTCTACGATCGCCAAGCTGTCTCTACCTACAACGAACGATCGCTCGCAGCTTTGCAACGGTCGATCGCTGCCTTTGTAGGCGAATTTTCTCTCGTTCTCGTGCGCTGCAACTACAACTTTCTCAAACAAGAAATATTGCAACAGCTACGCGCCTCCTGCGATCTAGACTGTCGCGAACTCGTTCTTCCCAAACATATCGATACTCTGTTTGGTGCGATTCAAAAATTCGCCTTCCCCGATCCTCCCGATGTGTTGATGGTTTCCGGTTTAGAATCGGTTTCCGGCCTGGAAAAATGTTTGAGCGTGGCTAACTTAATCCGAGAAGAGTTTCGCGATCGCTTCGATTTCCCCCTTGTTTTTTGGCTCGACGATTGGGTTTTACAGCAATTCGTGCGTTACGCTCCCGACTTTAAAAGTTGGGCCGCTCCTACGATTAAATTTGAAGTTTCCACGTGCGAACTGCTCGATTTTTTACGAAATAAAGCCGACCTCCTATTTGCGAAAGTATTAGAAATGGGAGCCAAATCGTTTGTACATGGGGCGATCGATAGTGCCATGGGAGCGCAGCATCACCGTTTTTTAGAACGGGTTCGTCAAGATTTAGATCGCCGTCATGTAACTTGGGATGCGGAATTAGAAGCCAGCGTTCAGTTCGTTCTCGGCCGCGATAACTACGCTCGCGATCGCCTCGATCGGGCTCTAGAATGCTACCACAACAGCCTGCACTTTTGGCAAACAGGCAGGGACGATCGCGCTCGGTTGCGAGTTGCTGTCTTACTATTTTACATCGGTTTGTGCCACGCTAGACGTGCGGATTTGACCCCAGGAGAAAACCGCCAGCACTGGGAGCGATCGCGTCATTATTTCCATCGCTGTATTGAGGACTTAGAAACTGCAAACCGACCCGATTTAGTCGCCAAATTCATCAGCCGACTCGGTGAAGTTTTGCGTCGCTTAGAAGCCTGGGACGACTTAGAGATGCTGGCACGATCGTCATTAAAACGGCATAGTGTGTTAGAATCAAAAGGCGCAACCTTCGACATTGTTTCGGTGGCGCAGCACTACGGTTTTTTATCTGAAGTTCGCTTCCACAGGCGCGAATGGGAACAAGCGCAATGTTACGCTCGTTTGGCTCTAGAAACCATCGATCGATCGAAGTCGAATTTGCCACAGCATCGAGCGCTGTATTTGCTGTTGATGGCGCGATCGCAACATCGCAACGGACAGACGGAAGCGGCGATTTCTGGCTTGGAAACCGCCAAGAATTTAACCACTCTTAAAGGTTCGTCGTTGCACCAACACGATCTCAAACTCTATATCGATATTCTTGCCGAACTGCGAGCCATTTACTTCCAGAAAAAAGCCTACTTAGCCGCCTTCGATCTCAAGCAACAGCAACGAACCATCGAGCATCAATATGGTTTTAGGGCTTTTATTGGTGCGGCACAATTGCAACCCCAACAACAGACGATTAATCCGGCTTCCGATAGCGTTTCTGGCGCGATCGCACCCGTTCCGACCCCCGCAGTCCGCGAAATCGCTGTCGCTGGAAGACAGCACGATATCGATGGTTTGATGGAGCGCATGAGACGAAATGACTATAAATTAACCGTGATTCACGGACATTCGGGTGTGGGAAAAAGCTCGATCGTCAACGCGGGGTTAATTCCGCAACTGCAAACTTTACCCATCGGCGATCGCGTTCCTTTACCTGTTGTGGTGTCTGTTTATACGGACTGGTGCGGCGATATTTGGCGACAGCTAACGCGATCGAGCGAGATACAAAAATTAACCTGCGATCGCGAGTGCGATCGGGTGGTGACTCGCTTGCGAAACAACATCGATTCTAACATTTTAACGGTTCTCTTTTTCGATCAGTTTGAAGAGTTCTTTTTCGTTTGCTTGCACCCCCGCGAACGACAGGTGTTCTATGGGTTTCTCGCACAGTGTCTCGATCTCCCTTTCGTGAAAATTATCCTCTCTATTCGCGAAGACTACTTGCACTATTTACTCGAACTCGAACGCACTACAAATCTCGATGCCATCAATAATAACATACTCGATAAAGGGGTTCGCTACCCTCTGCGCGATTTCTCTCCCGAAGCGGCGCGATCGATCCTCCAACAACTGACCGAACGGACTCGATTTTATCTCGAACCAGCCTTAATTGACGAACTGGTAAAAGACTTGTCTCAAGAACGAACCGAAGTTCGTCCCATCGAATTGCAATTGGTTGGCGAACAACTACAAGAGTTAGGAATTACCACCTTAGACAAGTATTTAAGTTTGGGTGAGTCTCCCAAACTCACTTTAGTTTCGCGATCGCTCCAACAAATTATCCGCGACTGCGGCGAGGAGAATACGAAAGCCGCTTGGACAGTATTGTACTGTCTGGTTGATGATAAAAATTTGCGTCCCCTTCGTACCGAAGCCGAACTGCGATCGGCCTTGAAACTGAAAAACGAACATCGGAAACTGGACTTAATTCTCTCCATTTTTGAAGGATCGGGGATCGTCTGTCGCCACCGGGAAGATCCCGACGATCGCTATCAATTGGTTTACGATTATTTAGTCGAATCCATTCGCGAACATCAAGAGCGATCGTTTGCCAACCGCTTGGAAAAAAGCGAAGCCGCACAACGCCGCAGCGAAGTCGAAATCCAGAAGAAAAATCGACAACTCAACTGGTTGATTCGAGGACTGGCTTTCGTCCTATTTATTGTATTTTGTCTGTGGGTCAATGCCGAATCCCAAAGACAAGAACTGGCCGAAAAAAGACAGCAAATCGAGCGCCAGAAACGGCGGGTAGAATTGTCCGCACGCACGGCAACCTCCGAGGCTTTGTTTTGGGAAAATCGCGAGTTCGATGCCTTGCTCGAAAGTTTGCGAGCCTGGAAAGAATTAAATGAGTTCGATCGCGTTTCTTTAGTCGATCGCCTGCGCGTTGTCACCACATTGCAGCAAGCACTTTACAACATTAAAGAACGCAACCGCTTGGAAGGCCATCAAGACAGCATTTGGGATGTCAGTTTTAGTCCCAATGGAAAACTTATCGCCTCCGCCAGTGCCGACAATACAGTAAAATTGTGGTGGCTTGACGGTCGCATCTCGAAGACGCTATCTTATCAAGAAAACGTCTCCAGTCTTGATTTTAGCGAAGACGGCCAGCGCGTTGTCGGTGCTAGCGTAGACGGAATCGTGAAGGTTTGGGATACAGACGGTAAAGTGTTGCTCGAATTTAAGGCAGCCGATGCCGATATTTATAGCATTCGCTTTCATCCCCCAACTAACGCGATCGCGGTAGCAGCCAAAGATTGTACGATTAGCCTGTGGGACGCAAACGGAGAAAAACTGCAAGACTTCCGAGATGCGGCGGTTGCGGACAACGAAACTTGCGCTAGCGAAGCCAGCCACAGCGACAGCGTTTACGGTCTGGCGTGGAGTGCGGACGGTCAATTTTTAGCCTCTGCTAGCAGCGACAAAACGGTAAAAATTTGGCAACAAAATGGCAAACTTGTCACCACGCTACGGGGACATAAAGAGAAAGTTAATAGCGTTGCTTTCGTTCCCAACAGCGATACGATCGCAGCCGCAGGAGACGATGGCACGATTCGCTTTTGGCGGCGAAACGGACAGGCGATCGCGACGCTACAAGCACATCGAGATTGGATTTATCGAATTCGGTTTAGCGAGGATGGTAAATGGTTAGCCTCAGCCAGTAACGACAAGACCGTTAAACTGTGGAAATGGGATGGAAACGATCGCGATCGCTTTGTTTTAGTCGATACGTTCGCCGGACACAGCGATGGAGTCACGGGGGTCAGCTTTCACCCGGATAAAAAGATAATGGCATCGGGAAGTTTGGATAAAAGCATCAAAATTTGGCATCTCGATCGTCCCTTACAAAGTCGCCGCCTCACCCGCCACAGCGATCGCGTTTGGGGAGTGGCGATCGCCCCCGATAACAATACCATTGCTTCTGCCAGTTGGGATGGTACAATTAAATTATGGGGAAAAGATGGCCGCGAAATGGCTACCCTAGAAACGGGCGATCGTGCTAACAGCGTTGCCTTTTCTCCCGACGGTCGTACCCTTGCTTCTGGCGGTCAAGACTGTACCGTTCGCCTGTGGAACCGGGATGGAACGGAATTGAAAACCTTTGTCGATCCTCAGTTTTTAAGGACTAAAAATGCCTCGAAAAACGACGATACCAAAGGATGCGATCGACCCGCCAGCCACCGCCAACGAGTTTTAGAAGTAAATTTTTCCCCCGATGGGACGATGTTAGCTTCCGCAAGTCGCGACGGTATGGTAAAATTGTGGAGCGCAAGCGGAAACCTGCTGCAAGTGTTGCGCGGTCACGACGATCGCGTTAACAGCGTCGCCTTTTCCCCGGACGGGGCCACAGTGGCTTCTGCTAGCGACGACGGTACGATAAAATTATGGAATACTGAAGGTCAACTGCTGGCAACGTTGCCGCTACCGTTCCAGCGCGATCGCGGCCATCGTTCCTATGTCACTCACGTGCGCTTCTCTCCCGATGGTAGCACGATCGCCTCGGCAGGTTGGGATAACACCGTCACCCTCTGGCGGCGAGACGGGACGTGGTTGCGCGATTACAGCCATAGCGATAGTGTCACCAGTATCAGCTTTCACCCGCAAGATGGGGTGTTGGCGGCGGCCAGTTGGGACGGAACGGTGAAACTCTGGAACCTGCAAGATGGTACGCTGATTAAAGCCTTGCACGGTCACGAGTCTGGGGTGTTGAGCGTGCGCTTTTCCGGTGACGGTTTGACAGTGGCTTCGGGAAGTGCGGACGATACGGTGATTCTGTGGAATTTGGATTTAGATAACTTACTCGATCGCAGTTGCAATTGGCTGGCCAACTACTTACAAAACAATCCTAACGTCAGCGAGGCCGATCGCAATTCGTGCCCGGATTCCGGTTGATAACACATCATTCCGTTCGTAAGGTTGGCAATTGTTTCACCCCTATTATACCCCGATCTCCAAGCAAGGGACGATCGTGCGGCTAATCTTTATGCTTATTGAGAATGGAGTCAATAAGCATACGAGTTTACAAGGGTTTCAGACTGTGGTACGCTCGTTTTAAAATGCGATCGAATGGGGTATAGTGCTCGGTAGCGAAATTCGGGGGTATATGTCAGGTTGTGTACGTGACAGCCATCGGCGATCGCGGCTGAAACTCCCTTAACTTCGTTGGCAGTTGTAGTATCAACCCGTACTACAGTTTAAACTCGCGACCTTTTCGGGCACTACGAGGGGAACTCACGTTTCGTTACGAGAAGAAGTAAAAAAACGGCTCTGCACGATGCAGAACCGCAACTTTTAGGAGCAAACGACCTTCGCCTTAGCGAACTGCACCGTGAGTCGCCATGGCATCGATGGGTTTCATCAGATACAAGCGCAAAAATTGCCAGCCATTGGCAACATACAAGGGCAATTTCTGGAAGAACTGCACGAACTTCGGTGCATTTCCTTCCACGATGCTTGTCAGCTTTTCATTGTTCTTGATGCAAACTTCCAGGCGATCGTAAAATTCAGGATTCTTAACATCCAAAATCACCGGGAAGACCCGCCCCGCCGTATCGTTGGTTTTGTCGATCACGTGCTTGTCGTACTCGCGAGCGTTCAAGCCAATGGCTGCATAAAAATCAGCCCGTTGGATATCGTTTAAGTACATCGTCGCAAATACCGACAGCAAGAAGAAGCGACACCATAACTTCGCTTTCCAGTCGTTGAGGATATCCGGTGCAGCCCGCATAATGGCATCGAAAAAGTCGCCGTGACGGTTTTCGTCTTGACACCAGTTTTCAAAGAAGCGGAAAATCGGATAAATGCGATCTTCGGGGTGCTGTTCTAAGTGGCGGTAAATGGTGATGTAGCGCCAGTAGCCAATTTTCTCCGACAAATAGGTGGCGTAGAAGATAAACTTCGGC
>CAKZKB010000665.1 GCA_937121005.1 uncultured cyanobacterium
AGAGGCTTGAACTAAGGAAAATGTCCTATCCTCTTCTCCTTAAAGGGAGAGGCTTGTATCCAGGATATGTTCGGTTACGATCGAATTGAGGTAGAAACCCGGCTTCTCATGCAAGTTGCGTTGGTAGGCGTTTGGGGAGTGGGAGCGTCTCGCTCCCAAATCCTACCCGAGTCGTATTATCCTCGATCTTCGGGGCTTGCTACTGAGGAACCACCTGAATCTCGACTTCGGCGGTGACATCGGGATGCAATTTCACTTGCACTTTATAGAAGCCCGTTTTACTAATATCGGGAACGGTAATCGATCGCCGATCGACATCTTTGCCCGTCGCTGCTTCAATCGCAGCACCCACTTCGCGATCGGTCACGGTGCCGAAAATGGCCTCGCCTTCGCCTACTTGTTTTTCGATGGTAAACCGGCCGATGGTTTCTAAAGCAGTTTTGCGGGCTTCGGCTTCTTCTTTAATCGCTTGCAGGCGTTCGAGTTCTTTTTGTCGCCGATATTCGACCATTTTCAGAATACCGGGTGTCGTCCGCACGCCCAGTTGGTGCGGGATTAAATAGTTGCGGGCGTAACCGGGGGCAACTTCGACGATTTCGCCCTTTTGACCCAATTTTCTCACGTCTTGGTTGAGTAAAAGCTGTACGCGCTTGGCCATAACCAGTCTCCAACGATTCCGTAAATTTTTCCAGAATTCCCAGTTTACCCGAAAACGCGATCGCCTGCAAGGGGGTGAGATTTCAGAAAGACGACCCCAATGTTCTCAATAACAGCGACCTAGTTGCAGCTTACTGAGATCGGTCGGCCGATCGCGATTCTTCCGTTGACTGACAATTTGCTTGACAGGTTGAAAGTTACAGGGTATATTTTATATAATGGAAGTGGTGGCTCAAATTTTGAAACTGCCACTATTCCCATTATTATATAGAGTAGCACGAAAATCAAGCCTTAGCAAGCCCTGTTTCAAATTATTTTTCGCGCAATCTTTCGTTACATTTTATAGATAAACGCCGACCAATATAGCATTTCTCAGAAAGATATAGTACAATAGAAAGGTCGGAAGTAGCCGC
>CAKZKB010000666.1 GCA_937121005.1 uncultured cyanobacterium
CAATGTTGGCGGTAGAACTGTGCGGCGATCGTTCAAATATTCCCTCAGCCGCCAAGATGTTGAAGATGCCATTTTCGGCGGGCCGTAATCGCTGCGTCACAACTTCTGTTACAATAGCTGAGACGGCAGATCGCGATCGTTCGCTATGAGACTATTTTTACAACTGCGAAAATACATTACCTATATTGTATTAGGTATTTTTACCGCACTTGCAATCCTTGCCGTTCCGGCCTTCACGCAAGACGATCCGGTGACGATCCGTATCCTCATGCACGCGATCGAAGCCAAGCAGTGGGAAATTCTCGAAGAAAAATTTGAGGAAGAACATCCCAATATTAACCTAGAAATCGTTGAAGGCCCCAACGCCACCAACTTAGTTGAAGATCTCTACACCTCGTCGTTTCTCCTCGGCGACTCGCCTTACGACTTGGTGTATATGGATATTGTCTGGACTCCTAAATTTGCCGCCGCAGGTTGGTTAGCCGATTTATCCGATCGCGTTTCTGATGAGGAATTGGCAGCCTTTCTCGATGCTGATGTTGAAGGCGGACGCTATAAAGAGGGGTTGTATCGGATGCCGTTTCGCTCCGATGCTGGATTGTTGTACTATCGAGAAGACTTGCTAGAAGCGGCGGGGTACGAACCGCCAGAAACGACTCAAGAATTGATGGAGATTTCGCAGGCATTACAAGCAGATGGCGAGGTCGAGTGGGGCTACGTTTGGCAAGGCAAACAGTACGAAGGTCTCTCGGCCATGTTTGTCGAACTTCTCGATGGGTTTGGCGGTTTTTGGATCGACCCGGAAACCAAAGAAGTGGGACTCGATCGCCCCGAAGCTATCGCAGCCGTCAATTTCTTGCGCCAAACCATTAACGACGAAATCTCGCCCCCCGGTGTCACTACTTATACTGAAGAGGAAACTCGTCGCTTTTTCCAAAGCGGAAAAGCTGCCTTTCTCCGCAACTGGCCCTACGTTTGGTCGCTAGCCAATTCTGAAGACTCGCAAGTGGCGGGTAAAATTGCTCTCAAACCCATGGTACACGCTCCCGGTTACGACAGCAGTGCCGCCCAAGGTGGATGGGGAATTGGTATGGTAAAAAGTACCGACCATCCCGAGGAGGCTTGGGAAGTTATCGAATTTCTCACCAGCGAAGACGCGCAAAAAGCCTTCGTTTTAGAACACGGCTACCTTCCCAGCCGACGATCGCTGTTTACCGATGCAGACGTGGTGGACAAATACCCCCAATACCCGCAGTTTCTAGAAGTGCAAGAACAGGCAGTGTTGCGACCGCCCATCGCCCAATATTCCCAAGCCTCCGATATTTTACAGCGATACTTGAGCGCTGCGATTACCGAACGCATGACCCCAGAAGCGGCCATGGAGAAAGCAGCCGAAGAAACGCGCAACCTCCTCGATACCTAAACTGGTTTCATTGCACATTTCAATTATAATACTGTTATGTTTGGAAATTCCATTCGCGATCGCGAAAAAAGAACGGGATGGTTGCTGGTCGTTCCCGCAGTGTTTGTCCTGCTTCTCGTCTACGCCTATCCCATTCTCCGCGCCTTTTGGTTGAGTCTATTTACCGAAAATCTGGCCACCGAACTCGAACCTGTTTTTAACGGTTTGGGGAACTATTCTCGGATGTTCGGTGATGGTGCATTCTGGCAAAGCATCTGGAATACTGCCATTTTTACGAGTGTTTCTCTGGCGATCGAATTGGTGTTAGGAATGGGGATTGCTTTAGTCCTCGATCGCGCCTTTCGCGGCCGCGGAGTTGTCCGTACTGTTGCCATTTTACCCTGGGCGCTACCCACTGCAATTATGGCCCTGGCTTGGACGTGGATTTTCAACGATCAGTATGGGGTCATCAACGATATTTTACGACGTTTGGGACTCATTGAAACGGGGATTAACTGGTTGGGAGAACCGACGCTGGCCATGGTTTCGGTCATCGTCGCCGACGTTTGGAAAACTACCTCGTTTGTGAGTATTTTACTCCTCGCTGGACTGCAATCAATTCCCCAAGATCTCTACGAAGCACACGCGATCGAAGGGGCATCGCCTTGGCAAAGTTTTCGGCAAATTACCCTACCGTTGGTGTTGCCACAAATGTTGATTGCGGCTTTATTTCGCTTCTCCCAGTCTTTCGGTATTTTTGACTTAATTCAAGTGATGACCACTGGCGGCCCGGCGGGTGCAACCCAAATGGTTTCGCTGTATATTTACGATACCGTCCGGCGCTATTTAGACTTCGGTTATGGGGCAGCTTTAGTAGTGGTCACATTTTTGATTCTCATTGCGGTTGTCGCGTTAGCAGGGCTGTTATTGGCAAAAGTTCGCAAGTCGGCGGGAGTCGATATTTAATATTGTGAGAACCCGTCGCTACGCTCCAATTCAAAATTCGTCTTGGGTCTTGAAAAGTTCAGGGGGAAGAAAATCTACACCC
>CAKZKB010000667.1 GCA_937121005.1 uncultured cyanobacterium
ATACTGGGCGGTAGTTTGTTGCCCCGTCGGTTGTCGAACCGTTTCTGTCGGTGAGCGCGAACCGAGTAGGGAATTTTCCGGTTAATACGCCGGGAACGGCGGGTACGTCGCATAATGCGCCGCGTTTCCATCCGTTGGCGAATTTTAGGATAGGGAAGATCTAAATGCCCGCGCCACAAAGTGACTCGGTTCGACTGTACGCCAACTCCGCTAAAGTGCTTTCCCGGATCTACACCTACTGCCATGGGTTGGGTTTGGGTTCCCGATGGCGTTTCGATAAGTTGAACGGCAAACAGGTTTAGATCGTTGGTGACGATCCGGGCTTTACCATCGCGAACCCAGCGACGAGCTCGCGATGCTTTAGTGGGCATTAGTGGTTCGCCAGAAGGCGATAGAACAGCTACTCTTAGCATGATGGAGATAATCCTCTGAGTGAGAGTATTTGAACTGTTAGGTTCGTCCCTTCGATCCCCCGTTTCAAGATGTCCCTTCTTCAGGCGGCTAACAACACAGCCTTGCAATGTGTCCGAGCTAGGGAAGTACCCGGAAGTGCGTACCAGAAACGGGTTGCGATCTAGTCAAACACGGATAGTTGGTTGTCTATCCAAGCCCCGTCCCTCTTAGGGCGGGGTTATTGACTCCTTAACTTGCCGTGCTTTTTCCAACCGTTCGAGCATTTCGTTAACAAAGGACTCGCCATCGATTGGAGGTGTATCCTTCGAGACTTCAATAGCGGCATCAATTTGCGATCGCACGCTCTCCACCCACTCGGCATCACCACAATTGCGATCGTGCAGCAATCGCAAGGCAGCTTCTACCACTTCTCGGGCAGTCTGATAGCGTCCGGCTTGGATTTCGGTTGCAATCAAACGCTCTTGTTCGGACGCGAGCTCGATCCTCATAACTTTAGCATCTCTACAGCATATGTCATTATACTGGATTTTATCCCAATTGCTTTAAGAATATCGCCCCTTTTACTCTTGATTGTGCCAAGGCGATCGACCTTGTTGATGGCAATAACAACTCTTGCAGTCAATCCCTAATGGGTAAAAAAGGAATGCTAAACAGCGATCGCGTTACGTTCCATAAACCGCCTCAGTCCCGCTAATTGGCCGCTAACGGTTCGCCGCGTTCGACAGTGACTTCCTGAAACGCGATCGTATCTTCTCGCGGATCGGCATGGGCCACGCGCACCTGCAAGCGTTCCCCCAATTCGTAAGTTCTGGGGAAGCGCCACACGAACTCGATCCCCAACTCTTCGAGTAAAATCGACCCCAAATTCTCGTCTTCGCGGATCCAGCGCAACACCAACGCCTCCCAGCTTTCCCCGCAACGGCGGCGCAGGTATTCTAACGCCCAGTAGCGCGAGGTTTGTCGTTCCACTAACACTGCCTCTTTACTGGCAGCCCCCGCACTCATGGCAATTTCTTGAACTTCTCCAGGCGAAAACGGCGGCGGATCGCCGCGCAGGTGGGCCTTGAGTTGGAAGTGGGTCAGCAAGTCCACGTAGCGGCGAATGGGGGAGGTGACTTGCGTGTAGGTTTCTAGTCCCAAACTGGCATGGCGACCGGGTAGCAAACCGATTTCGCTGCGGGGCATACAGCGACGAATGGCACACGATCGCACCGGGCCGGGAGGTAGCAGCAGCAGTTCCCCTTCTGGGGGCAATTCCGGCTGGGGTTGGGTGCGAAACGGGATGGGTACGTCGCGATCGCGGGCGTAACGGGCGGCCAGTTCCCCGGCTAAAATCATCATTTCGGCCACCAACAGGCGCGATCGCGAGTCTTCGAGCACCTCGATGGTCACTTCGTCACCTTTGACCTTAATCGAGGCTTCGGGCATATGAATGGCGATCGACCCTTGGGACTGTCGCCACTGCTGTCGCCGTCGCGCCCATTCCCCCAAGGCCAGCAGTTCCGGTTCCTTCTGCAACCCCAACTCCAGCATCTCCTCAGCATCTTCGTAAGTCAACCGATAGGTGGGGCGCACCAAGGTCGGATGAATGCTGTACTCGATCGCGGCCCCGGTTTCATCCAGGATGGCCGCAAAACTGAGGGCGTGGGAGAGTTGCCCCTGGTTCAAACTCATGGGGCCGGCGGCCAGTTCGGCCGGGAACATGGGAGTCATGCCCGTCGGTAAGTAAACCGTCGTGCAGCGACGGCGGGCTTCGAGATCCAACTCGTCCCCCGGAACCAGCCAGCGCGTCGGATCGGCAATGTGGATCCACAGGCGCTCCCGTCCGTCTTCCAGGGTTTCTACGCTCAAGCCATCGTCGATCTCGGTGGTACTGGCATCGTCGATGGTGTACACCTTCAGGTGAGTGAGATCGAGGCGGTTCGGTTCGCTATCTGGCGGCGGAGAGATGAGACAGGTCTGCACCACGTCGAGTACCTTGTGAGGGAAGTGGGTGGGGATCTGGGCGCGGCGGAGAAACAGGTTTTCGTGGGGACTCCACAGACCCAGATCCACTAAAAGTGCAAACGCGCCCTTGTCGCTAGTGGGGCGATCGAGGGCGGATAAGACTTCGGTGGCGCTGTGGCGGTTGGGCGCTTCGTCGCCGAAGGTGGCTAATTTTTCTAAGGCTTCGAGGCGGGGACGATCGCTGTCATCCCACTCTACCGGATTGCCAGCCAATGCGGTGCGGGCGCGATCGAGGAATCCTTCCCACTCGCGAGCCCGCCGGGCTTCCATCTCAATTTGGTGCTTGAGTTCGGCCACTTGGGCGGCCGATCGCGGTTCGTAGCGATCGCCTTTTTGCTTGAAATAGATTTTATCGTCCGACAGCAAACAGTGAGCGGCGTAACACTGGGGCGGTTCGCTTTCGTCAAACAGCAACACCGCCAAGGCTTCGGGATCGGTGCTTTCCCCTTCTTCGCACAGCAGTTCCCACGCCACTTCTAGGGTAGACGGATCGAGATACGATTCGGCTGTGCTGCGAAACGAGGGAATATCGCCGGGTTGGTAGCGTCCGGGAACTTGATAGACAAACTCCCTGGGGCGCAAGACGTGGGAGGTTCCCGACTCGTCAATGGCGACCCAGTTTTTCTTTCCTTCGGGGCGATCGAGCGTGGCGAGCCGCCGCTCGCCTTGCAGTCGAAATTCGATGAGGGTTCCCTTCTCCACCTCCGATCTCCTTGCCTGTGAACTCGATCGATTCGGACTTCTTGCTTGCGAGGGCAAGCCGCACCATTACGACTCCTTATTAATATAAGGCAGAAGTGCCATTTGCCTGGCCCGTTTCACCGCAGACGTTAAATCGCGCTGCTGCTTGGAGGTGAGCCCGGTGATGCGGCGGGGCAGGATTTTACCCCGTTCGGTGATAAACTTACGCAGCAAATCCACATCTTTATAGTCGATGGGATCGCCGGGTTTGATGGGAGAAATTCGTTGGCGGTAAAAAGCCATAGTCAGTCGCTACGCTCCAGTTCAGAGTTCAAAGTTCAGAGTTCAGAATTGAGTTCCCGCTCGGGATAGAAGGGGTGAAGTGCGACGTTGAGCAGTTTACCCCGCCATCGCTCCCGCGTGGAAACCGAATTTACTTGGTTTCCTTGTGGACAGTATGCCTGTTGCAGTGGGGGCAAAACTTCTTGAGCTCGATGCGCCCCGTCGTGTTGCGTCGATTCTTAGTGGTGGTGTAGCGAGACACCCCCGGAGTGCGCTTGTTGCTGTTAGTGCGACACTCAGTACATTCTAGCGTGATGATGATACGAACGCCTTTGGCCATGGTGATTAAACGGAGTCGGGTCTGGGACGGCGTGCAAACGCGATCTCCTATCATGGCACGGCTGGCGCGATCGTGCAACCTTTTTTTTTGAAGAGAGGGGGGAGGGGGAGAAGGCGAGACGATCGTGTCGAGATCGTTGTATCCAGAATTCAGAGTCAAATGGTAGGATATTTTTTATCTCCTTAACAACCCCAATTTCTGATGAATCCAGAGGAAACATCGCCATAGTGGGAGACAAACACAGGAGAACGTCATGTGGTATGATGGTCGTTGCCGTCGCGCGATCGTCAGCGTATGCCTATCAATCGCATTATTGAAGAAGTCAAAACTCGCTTGGTCAATCTCATCGGTCAAGCCGTCGAGCTCCTCCCCGCGATTATTCTCGCGTTTGTTATCCTGCTCGTCACCGCTTACTGTGCTAAGCTGACGAAAAAACTGGTTGCTAAAGCGGGCGATCGCACCATTGGCAATCCATCCCTGCGATCGGTTTTGGTGCAAGTCAGTTACGTGACGGCGTGGGTGGTTGGCATTCTCATCGCCTGCACCTTTGCCTTTCCCGGTTTGGGACTGGGCGATATCATCGGCTTGTTGGGGTTGAGTTCGGTTGCGGTTGGTTTTGCCTTCCAAGATATCTTTAAAAACTTCCTCGCCGGAATTTTACTGCTCCTGCAAGAACCATTTCAAATCAACGACGAGATCGAAGTTGAAGGTTATACGGGAGTGGTCGAAGAAATTGCCATCCGCTCGACCCAAATTCGCACCTATCAAGGGGAAAAAGTGGTCATTCCCAACTCGATCGTCTTTACCAGTCCGGTGACGGTTTTGACGGCTTACGCCCGCAGTCGCACGGATTTAGGCATTGGAGTCGATTATAACACGCCTTTACCCATGGCGCAAGAAACGCTACTTGCTGCGGTTAAAAGTGTAGACGGAGTGCTTGCCAAACCCGAGCCGGAAGTGGATGTGGTTAGCTTTGGCGACAGTGCCATCGATTTAGTCGTTCGTTACTGGACGTTTCCCGAACGTCCGAACTCGCGACGGGTACAAACTAAAGTAGTGGTAGCACTCAAACAAGAATGCGATCGCGTTGATATTAACATTCCCTATCCCATTCGCACGGTCTACTATTTCGACCAGGACAAATATAACGACCATTATGCTAAGGATGGGGCTACAACCAACAATTAAAATCAGTTGGAGTTCCTCCGATCGCGGGGAGAATTAATTTCTCCATGTATTCTTAGGGGGGTAGGTGGCGCGATCGGTTGTTATGTTAAGGGCAATCGCGATCGCGAATTTTTCGTACAGTCTCGACATCGACTCCTTGTATGCGAGCGATTTTCTCGATGCTTAATCCCATTTCCAGCAGTTGAGGAACTGCTGTCGAGAGCATTTCCTCTTCCCGTTCTTGGCGACTTTCGGCTTCAACGTCTTTATAAAAACGGGTTTGTTTCCATTCGGTGAGTCCAAACATGGCTTCTAACTCTTTACGAGGGCGATTTGGGAACTTGTAAATCAGGGCTTGCTCGATTAGTTCTATTGTATTCCTTTGTCGTCCAACAGGCAACTTCCTGGCGCATCGTTCCAGTTGTTCAACTCGCTAGAGACTATCGGTTCGCACGTTGCTAGGGGATAAACAGGACAAAAAAGTTGCGGTACTCGCAGCGAGTTTCGGAGGCGAGTTCGCGATCGCGTATAGAGTTACTGTATCCAATTCTCGATCGCCACTCCAGTCACTCTCAGCATATCGGTATCGTTAGACACTAAAATTAAATCGTTGACGATCGCAGTGGCAGCAATTAAAATATCTGCATCTTGTATCGGTCTTCCCCGACGCTTCAAGTCCGCATGAATTTCAGAGGCTTTCTCCAAAATGTCTAATTCACTCGATACGGGTAAGATGGTTATCACTTGACGCAAGCGATCGAACGTAGCTAGCTTTCTAGTTGCGTTAGCATATAGCAATCCCCTTTTAACTTCATAGTACGTGATGCCAGAAATATATAAATTTACATCTTCACTGAGAACATCACGGTACTTTATGTTAACTCTTTCGTCGTTTTTAACGATCGCAGACACAATATTTGTGTCTAACAAATAGCTCGCCATTTTACCGACCCTCTACGGCTTCATCAAACATACGGATTTGCTCGGGTGTTAAATCGTCTAACATCCCTGCAACCGAGTCAACGGTTAAAATATTATTGATTCGCTTAGTCAGATCGTCATCAGAAATCGCTCGAAGTTCTTCAGGTGAAAATTTGCCAAAGAGGTCAATCATCTCTTGAGTGGCTTTGGCTTGGTTGAGACGATCGCGCAAAAACTCGCGATCGCGGAATAAGGTTTCGACAATTTTAGAGATTCTAGTAGAACGATCGGTTGTTAACGTCATACTGTCCTCCTCAGACTATACACTGTAAGTAGTATAGCACGAACTCATCTTCACCGACCCAGGGGAAAACGATCGGATGCAAGCCTTTACAGATAGGAATCAGGATGTAGGGGCAAACGGCGTTTGCCCAATCCGAAGTGTAGCACTATTTTTGAAAAATGGTATTACTCCTCTTCTCTTGATTCATCGGCTGGCTGTTCTACTGGATTTGAGGGTGACTGAAAAAGGTCAAAAATTGCCCCACTAATGGTAATTATACCTACAAGAACTGTCGCAATCGCAGCTAGCCAACCGATAAGTCCAGCTAGAAACAATTTTTTGGATTCAGGTTTGATTTTGGGTAAACTCAACCAATTTTTGTATCCTTGACCGTTTAATAGGTTTAACCACTCCCGAACAGACTGAGGTCGATCGCGACGATCGATTGCCATTCCTTTAAGGATGGCAGAATTAACGACATCGCTGATGTTTGGATTGTATTGCTTGGGTGGTGCTAACTCATCGCGATACACTCGATTAAAGGCAGCAGGTGGTACTTCGTTTGTCAGCAAATAGTACAAAGTTGCTGCAAGAGAGTAAACATCAGTATAGTCTCCGAGTCGCCCTTTGCTATCGTACATTTCACCGGGCGAAAACCCGTGCGTTCCCATATTTTCCGTGTATTGCTGCGTAACATCTGGCAAAAACTCTTTGACTAAACCAAAGTCAATGAGAACAGCTTCTTTATTCGCATCGCGAATCAAAATATTCTCCGGCTTTACATCGCGATGCAGCAATCCTTTACGATGAACTTCCATTAGTGCATCGCCAACTTGCTGGATATAGTGTAATGCTTCCTCTTCTGAGAGAGTACCACACTCATCGACATAGTTTGAAAGGTTTTTTCCTTCCACATACTCCATAACAATGCATGGAAGTTGGCCTTCGCTGAAACTGTTTTCAATCTTGACGATGTTAGGATGACTGCAACACCCTAACATCGTAGCCTCTTTTTGAAAGTTTTCTCGAACTTTATTGAAGTCTTTTCGTCGTTGTGCTATTTCATTTAAAGTTTTGATCGCGACGCATTTTCCTTCTCGATTTTTTGCAAGGTAAACAATTCCAAATCCACCACCACCTAACTCGCTGTAGATAGTATAATGATTTCCACGTAAAGAATCTCCTTTTTTCCAAATACATATTTCTGAACTACTTGTATCTAGTGATTTTTTAGAAGCGAGTACACCCTTCAGAAGCGATATGATAGGGTGTGGCTGAGTTTCTTGGTTTTTATTGTTAATAGTATTCGGTTCATTCTTGAACAAAGATAACCATTCCTGAACTGACTGAGGACGATCTTGCATCGATAAACTCATACCTTGTTGAACTGCGTCAACAACAGTTTTACTGCAGATTTTTGAAAACAATAATTTTTCGTCATTTGTTATCCGATCTATCGCAGATGGAGGTGCGTTACCATTTAAAGCAAAGTATAAAGTAGATGCTAAACCATAAATATCTACTGTTTTATTCTTTGACTCTCTACGTTGTGTGTATTGTTCTGGAGCCATATAATTACTTGTAGTAGAGTCAGTTGAAGTGCTTAAATCTTTAAGTGACATTGTTACAAGAAGGACAGCATTTCCACTAGGCTGAATAATAATATTGGTGGGATCTATATTTTTGTATATTAAATCATTTTGATGACACACTGTGTCTATAGCTAAGCTAACTTGATAAATATATTTTAATGCTTCATCTTCACTAATTGCACCATTGAAATCTACTAAATCTTTTAAAAGTTCACCTTCGATAAAATCAATGGCTGCGCAAACCACTTCCACTTCCTCTTCCTCAGTATAAAAAACATTGCGGATAGTAGCAATATCTACAGAGGAAAACTCCTTAAAAATATTTGATTCTTTCAGAAACATTTCTACCGCTTCTTTATAGTTTCGAGATTTGTTCAGGGTTTTAATAACAACAGAATGGCGGGTCTCTGTGCTTTCTGCCAGATATGTAGTGATATAGCGATTCATGCCTAATATATCCTTAATAATATATTGACCGCGATTTAAAATATGTCCATGTTGCCAGACCATAGTTAATCTCCTTTAAGGTTAACTTAATAAACGAAGAGATGTTCTTGTGTGAGTTTCTTTTTCCTCCATCCGATCGAGCCATCCTGGAACCGCGCTCAGTATGCCGATCGCGATCGCTACCACTATACCCAAAATCGCCAGATTTCGCATCTCGACCTCGATCGGACGAGGCGGATCGGGATCCGGTAACGGCGATCGCGGTTTCGGGACGTTACCAGCATCCTCGAGTAGCTCATCCAACCATTCTCGCATGGTTTGGGGTCGCAAGGCGGCATCATACTCCAAACCCTTGACAATAGCTGCGTTGACGCGATCGCTAATTTGCGGGTTCTTCTGCTGCGGGGGAACTAAATGCACTCGGTAGCGTTCCACCGACTTCGGCGGCGGTTCTCCCGTTAACAAAACGTAAAGCGTCGCCGCCAGAGAATAGACATCCGCACGGGGTTGAGGAATTGCCCCACGATCGTACAATTCAGGTGGAGCAAATCCGTCTGCGGTGGTTGGTTGAACGGTACTGACAGGCGCACCCGCTTCTCTCGCCAAACCAAAATCAATCAACACCGCATCGCCACTATCGCCGCGTAACATAATGTTACTGGGTTTGACATCTCGATGCACCAAATTGCGATCGTGCACGCAAATCAACGCTTCGCCAATTTGCTGAATATAGTGCAATGCTTCCGCTTCCGGTAACGGTTTGGGGAGATCTTGCAGCGTTTTCTTCCCCGGAATATACTCCATAGGAATGCAAACGCGATCGATCCGCTTCAACAAGAACATCCATACCGATCGCTCGATAAAGGGTTCTTTTGCCTTCACGATATGGTCGTGTTGGCACTGTGCCAATTTGGTCGCTTCTTGCCAAAACTTGACTTTCAGCCGATCGGCCTGTTTAGAATTAAGCTGGCGCAACACTTGGTCGCTTTGAGTTTTGATGGCCCACTGCTTCCCATGGCGATCGCGAGCCAGGTAAGTCGTCCCGAAGCGACCGCTACCCAACTCCTCCTCAATGGTGTATTTACCCTTGTCTAGAGTATCGCCCGGATTAAACGCCATGGCCCGTTCTCCCTGACCTCGATCGCGATTATATCACCCGATGCTTCAATTTACCATAAAATCTCCAACCAGCGATCGACAATTTTGGCCCAAGTATAGCGATCGCGAACGAAACCCGGACTAAAGCGGCGGGCACGGTCTAAAAATCCCGGACTTTCGATCGCCTTCGACATCATTTCGATAATGGAATCGAGATCGGGATGCAAATAAAAACGAGTTTCGTGGTTCATCTCCATCGTCGTTAAAGCACTATCAATATACAAGGCAAATTCAGAAGTGGTAAAATCATCCGTCGGCCCGCCTTTGGTACAGATAACAGGCAAGCCACAAGCGGCTGCTTCCAATACGGGCATATTAAATCCTTCTGCTAAATAAGGCGCTATATACGCATCGGCAATTTGGTGTAGCCGCGCCATCTCGGAGGCGGGCAAACTATCGCCAATGTAGGCAATACAAGGTAAAACGCGATCGATCTGCGCCGGAGTCAGCATTTCTCGCAGATCTTGAATCACCATATCGCGCGATCGACGAATGGCATCAGAACCTTTAAGAATTAAACGCGCCTGGGGATAGCGATCGACGATGGCAGCAAAGGCTTTCAGCAAGGGACGAATGCCTTTATTCCACGTCATAATGCTGATATTCAAGAAGACAAAACAATCGTCGAGTCCCCACTGCTGGCGCAAGTTTTTTCGTTCCATTTCTGGCAACGGACGGTAAACTTCCGTATCGACTCCGTGCGGAATGACCATAATGCGATCGCTCACTGCACCATGGCGCAAAAATCCCGTTTTCGACCAGTTCGATGGCGTAACAATAATGGTATCGTTGTCATGATGGGCATCCCAAATCGAATGTACTCCCATCATCGACAGCATCACTTTCTGGACAATTCCCCATTCAGTTGTCGCAAAAACAACCGTGCGCCGCGACCCCGATGGGGTAAAATCGTAAGGCATAAACATCCGCAACGTGGCATCGCCCGCTAAATTTGGTGGCGGTGTCGGCAAGTTTTTTAACTGTGCTTCTTGTTCGGGATCGAACAGCCCAGATTTGCGCTGCCAGTCGTCTTGAAAGTAGGGCATTTCTCGATGGTAAACTTCGAGATCCGATCGCCGCAAAAATTCGAGCAGTTGAAATTGATTGGCGATCGCGAACGAATGGGGAACGAAACGCCAACCTTCGACAATAATTTGCATGGTTTCGCCTCTAGCGAGTGCGGACAATAATTTGCGTTACGGTTCCGTCTTCGACAACAAAATCAGTATTGTCGAGAGAATACTGCATTCCTTCGCGGGTGTTGCGGCTGCGCAAACTGGGGTATGCTTGTTGTAGTTCTGCTTCGCTGCTCCCCACTTCGATACCTTCGGGGGTCGCAAATAAGGTCGAGTTGATTTCAAACAAAAATACGCCGCGATCGCTGCTGTAAATTTCTAGGGGATAGTCGCCGTCGTTTTCGTTACCAAAGTAGTGATAGGTGACGGTTTGTCCTTCGTATTCTTCAGAACGGCCCGTGCGCGTGTTGCGCAATCGCGTTGTTTGTGGTAAGATAGCGGCAGCCTCAGTGGCAGGCGTGCCTAGGGACACTTCCCCCACAGACTCTCTGGAAATAATTAAACGCACGCCGTCGGTTTGCGGTATATTTGTTGCGGTCTGGAGATTGTCTGCGAAAGTGCTCGGAGGAGACTGCTGCACTAACGACGCAGGAACCAAGACAAAACCGACGATCGCGCCGAAAATCCGGGAACGGGGATAAGAATTCATCGACTCAAGGGCACGGAAATAGCGTTCTCTACCATAGCACTGTCGTCGTCCCCCCGGCAAACGCACGTAGCAAAAATCTTCCGCGATCGCGATCGACCTAACGGAAGATTTCTGATTCGATACAGCATAAGCAGTTAGTTCGATTTAACGCGAACCGGACGGCGAGAAACTCGTACCCGTACAAAGTTCAACAGGATAGAAACGCTGAGGGCGTAGGCGATCGCCAGGGTCAAGGTTGTCCAGTAGCTCATCTTAAAAACCAGGGTCTGTTATGGTTTTTAATGTAACGCCTTTATGTAGATGCGAAAATAGTTTTCAAAACTTTTTTTATCGATCGCCTCTATCCCTACAAGTCACTAAGATCGCTAGATTCACAAACCTTTACGTTGTACTAACAACGTTGGTATATTAGCTGTCAGAGCCTTTGGGATGCCAAGGCCGCAACCCGCGCAGGGCTAGAGTTCCAATCGCCAACAACAACATCGCCGCCGTGCGGATCCAATGGATCCGAGTCGGCGACAGTTCTCCCAAATAGTGAGAACCGATGGCGATCGCGTGAACAGTGGCGAAAACGAACCCCGGAACCGTGAGTAAATGCAGCGATCGCCACCGAGATCCCAGGTATTGGCGGGCGCGATCGAAACTTGTCAGCGCCGCCGGAACCATCAGCAACAACGCTACGATCCCGGCGATCGCGCCGTAGCGGTGAGATGTCACCATAAACGCGATCGCCTCCGGGTTCCAGTTAAAGGTATGCTCGAGGGAGCGCCCCGTATGAGCCGAAGCCAGAATAAAAGAACCCACTCCCAACAGGCGACGGTAGGGTAACAACCAGGGGATCCACGGCCGTACCGGGCGAGCGATGAGAGCCAGAACCAGCAATAATAGGGCACCGTGACCCGTATAATCGGCCATGCTGTCGGTTCGCAACAGCGTCAGCAAGCCGATCGCCACCGTTATCCAACCCCCCAGACGAAATAATTGCCCGCGACGATCGCGCCCCAGGCGATCGATCCACAGTCCCACACCGAACAGAACGGGCGCAGTTCCTAACCCGAACGCCAGCATTGTCGCCGCCCCCCGCAGCGCGTCCCCCGTTTCGATGGCCTTGAGTTGGGCGGCGTACAGAAAGCCGCAGGGAATCAGGCCCCACAGCGCCCCCAACGCCAACGGAGTCCACCAGCGCGTACTTCCCGCCAGTCGCGTCATCCCTTTCCCCAGGAGATCGTGCCACTTGCCTAAAATCGGGTGCAATACTGGGAACTGGGGCAACCATTGGGGGTTGATGCGCGTCAGCCCCATCCAGATCAGCAAAAACCCCGTCAGCAGGGCGATCGCCTGTCGCAACCCGCTACCGATCCCTGCCAGTTCCCCAGTGGCGATCGAGGCCGAACCCAAAGCCCCCAACGCCGCACCAACGATGGCGTAACTCCCTGCCCGTCCCAGGTTCAGCAATCCATGAAAGCCCCAACGCCAATATTTTGATTCTTTGTGCGATTGCGATAGGGAAAACGCCGCCACCAACGGGCCGCACATACTCGCGCAGTGCCCGAAACTGCCGGAAAAACCGAGAAGGAAAATCAGGAATAGATCGATATCTGCCATTTCGTTCTGAGATTGGCGAACGCGCTGCGTAAAAATTATAAAACAACTATCGCCACTTTCCCGAAAATATCGCAGATACAAGCCCCTACTCACATCCGAGAGATCGATTGACTTGAAAGATAGAAACTAAATCTTTAATTTTGAATTTTTAACTGGAGCGCAGCGACTTGACTGTGCTATACTTTTTAAGTGTTCCCATTTTCCCGAGGTGTTTTATGGGCGCGGTTAAAGGTTTAGTTAACAAAGTTACTGGCAAATTCATGAAAGTTGGCGGTGCGCTGCGATCGACGGCTCCACCGCCCAATGCGACGAAATACGCTGCCAGTCGTTACGATGCGGACGAACTTCCCTCGCGCGTAGACTTGCGACCTTATCTGACTCCCGTTGAGGATCAGTCGGCGGTTAACAGTTGCGTTGCCAACGCGATCGTTGGCGCTTACGAATATCTAGTCAACCGTCATGTAGGAGAAGCTGACGACGTAAGTCGGTTGTTTGTTTACTACAACGCTCGCATTTTTGATGGCATCGAAGCCCAAGATATTGGCAGCACCATCACCAGCAGCATTCGCGTGTTGCAAGAAATGGGAGCTTGCACTGAGGAAACTTGGCCCTACAACCCGAATAGCGTCAACGAAAAACCCTCCGAGGATGCCTACGAAGAAGCCCAGGAATTTCTCGCAGAGATCGCCGAAGAAATTGATGTCGATCTCTACACTATGAAGCATTGTTTAGCCGAAGGCTATCCTTTTGCATTCATTTTGCGCTTGTTTAAGTCTTTTAGTCAAGCGGGACGCAGTGGCAAAGTTCCCATGCCCGATCGCAACGAAGAACGCCGAGAAACCCATGGCAATCATGCTATGCTCTGCGTCGGCTATTCAGACGAGTCGGAAATGTTTATCGTTCGCAATTCTTGGGGAGAGGATTGGGGCGATCGCGGTTATTGCTACATTCCTTACGATTACCTTGCCGATCCGGAGTTATGTTGGGATTGCTGGGCGATTCACCAAGTCACCGATTTAGATTATAGCGAAGATATTTGGGAAGAGGAAGACGAAACGCTCTACGACGAAGATGACGAAGATGAAGACAGCGAGTACGAGTTTTATTACGATGAAGATGAGGAGGATGACGAAGAAAATGAAGATGACGAAGACGATGAAGAATACGAAGATGACGAAGACGATGAGGGTGAGGACGAAGATTACGAAGATGACGATGAAGAAGATGAGGATGAAGAATACGAGGATGAGGACGACGAAGATAGTGAAATTTATGTCGTCCAGTCCGGCGATTCTCTGTCGAAGATTGCGGAGGAATTTTACGACGACGGCGATCGCTGGGAAGAGATCTATGCTGCCAACCGCGATATTATCGGTGACGATCCCGACAATATCGAGCCGGGAATGGAGTTAGAAATTCCCTGGGATGAAGAGGAGTAATAGAAAAGGCGATCGCACGTTTCGCGATCGCCTCATCAGCGAACTATTTAGGCTGGGAACGCTTCTATTTTCGTAAGGATTCAAGTATGCCAAACTAAACGGGTGTAGAAACCTGGTTTCTCGCTTATAACCGGACAAAATCCAAGTTTCTCCCTTCACCAAACCAGGGTTTCTTTGTACCACCTGAATACTTACATTCTTCACTCGTCAAACTCACGTTAAAAACGCTCTTTTTGCTGCTGGTACAACGCCTTAAACCGACGCTGGCGCTCCTTATGATTGACGATCGCGGCCGGATAACCGCAGGCTTCGAGTTCCAGTGGGGGAATTTTTCCCGTCACCAAACACTCGGTATCGAGAGAACTAATCTCCGACACCCACTCGCGAATGTATTCCCCTTCGGGATCGAATTTTTTCGCTTGCGTATAAGGATTAAAAATCCGCAACGGCTTCGGATCCATACCACTAGAGGCGCTCCACTGCCAGCCGCCATTGTTAGCCGATAAATCCCCATCGAACAGCTTTTGCATGAAATATTTCTCCCCCCACTGCCAATTAATAATTAAATCTTTGGTGAGAAAACTGGCAACAATCATCCGACAGCGATTGTGCATCCAACCCGTTTCGTTGAGTTGGCGCATGGCAGCGTCAACGATGGGATATCCCGTTTTTCCTTCACAC
>CAKZKB010000668.1 GCA_937121005.1 uncultured cyanobacterium
GGCCATCGAGTTTCACCAACAGTCTTTAGATATCAAACGGGAAATCGGCGATCGCGGTGGAGAAGCCCTAGCTTTACAGAATTTGGCAGTTTCTTTAAATAAAGCAGGGCGAGCTCGAGAAGGTTTTGCTGCTGGAATGCAAGCCCAAGAAATCCGTCAGGAACTTGACTTACCTTTCGATGCTTATCCCTATCCCAAATGGATGAAATCTCTAATCAAATTTGCCAAGCGCAGCAAATGGCATCTCGCCTTGTGTTTTGTGGCGGGTGTCGTCGCCTTTCCCTTCGCGTTGGTGTGGGGTGTAGTTCTGATTGGGTTTCGCTGGCTGCGGTCAATTAAAAATTAGAAATTAAAAATTAAAAATGGATTGGATAAACTTGGTTCGTTGTGTTATGGTAGATGGGTTGGGTATTTTTCGATCGCATCGGAGACAAAGCAACTGACCAATATTTCGCTCTTATGGGAGTCCAGGAAAATCAGCTAGCCGAGAGGAATGACAGATCCATTCATAGAAACGCCCTATTTTGAGGTAAGAACACCTTTAGGGATCGCCGTCCGTACAACTTTCTCTCATTGGGAAAGAATTGTCACCCTGAAACATACTGTTATGGTAGGGAAGGAAGAGGAGGTTCAAGAAACGTTACAATATCCGATAGAAATTCGCCGTAGCCGTAGCGATCGCGATGTATATTTATACTACAAAGCCGATCCGCCATATTTCATTTGTGTTGTTGCCAGACACCTAAACGGCGAAGGATTCATCATTACTGCTTACCGTACCAATAAAATGAAAATTGGAGAATCTGTATGGACACCTTAAAAATTTACTACGACGAGACAGGTAAAACCCTAACCGTCTGGTTTGACGATCCGCAAAAAGAACATATTGTCGAAGAAACCGAAGCGGAAGTTCTGCTAATCAAAGACCGAAACGGGCAAGTTATTGGTATCGAACGCCTCAATTGTCCCGCGATCGATCCTGAAGCCTTACAAGTCGATCTCGTGCGCGTCTAATTTCGATAGAGTAGTCAAGCTACCTGCAAAACCGACACAATTGTGGGTAAAACGGTTTGTTTATTTGGGCGAACGCCGTAAGCGCTACGCGCAGGCTTCGCCAAACGCCCCTACAGGAGGGACGATCGAATTGTGGTAAAATTGGACATTGGCGGGCGAGGCATTCACCAACAAAATTGTGAGTAAAACCGTTTATTAATTTGTGCGAATGCCTAGCCCCTACGCATTATCGCACCTTCAAAAACCATGCCCCAAACCTCACTCGAACCCACAACAATCCTCGATCGCCTGCGCCAACTCCAACCCGATCTTTACCAGCGTTATGGGATTACAAAAATCGGCATTTTTGGTTCCGTTGCCCGCAACACGCCCCACGCCAACAGCGACATCGATATCGTCGTCGAAATGCAGCCTAACATTCTCAAACGCGCGTGTCTTAAAGCCGAACTCGAAGAAGTTTTCGGGTGTTCTGTTGATGTGATTCGCTACTGGGATGGCATGAACCCCTACCTAAAATCGCGCATCGATCGCGAGGCAAAATATGCGCGATCGCTATTGTTCGAGCTATTTCTAGAACTCGATGAAGCCATTACGCGGGTCGATCGTCGATTTTCCACAATTAATAAATCTGCTGACTTCACGGCTACCAATGACGGACTCGATCGACTTGACGCGATCGCAATGATGCTGTTAGCTATCAGCGAAAACGTCCAGCGAATTGAAAATATTGCGGGTTCCGACTGCTTCGATCCATATCCTGAAGTAAACTGGCCAGGAGTCAAAGGAATTCGGAATATTCTAGCACACGACTACTTTAGCATTGATGCAGAGGAGATTTTTAACATTTGTCAAAACGATCTTCCCATTTTGAAACGTACACTTAAACAAATTCGTACCGATCTATTTGGCTATGGGTAACAGATGGACTGGATTGACGCGGTTTTCGGCTTGGTAATAGCTTCAAAAAAAAGTCGATCGAGAGGCTCGATCGACCGCAAGATCCATACTGAAAAACTTAACCGAAACGACCGCTTACATAGTCTTGCGTCGCTTGTTCGGCCGGTTCTTTGAAAATCTTTTGCGTGCGATCGTACTCCACCAAGTAACCAATTTTGTTACCCGTCTCCGTCGCCTCCGCGTTATAAAATGCCGTCATATCCGACACCCGCGAAGCCTGCTGCATATTGTGGGTGACAATGACGATCGTGTACTGCTGTTTGAGTTCGTGGATCAACTCCTCAATTCGCAACGTCGAAATGGGGTCGAGAGCCGAGCACGGTTCGTCCATTAAAATAATTTCTGGGGCGATCGCGATCGCGCGGGCAATACACAAACGCTGTTGCTGTCCCCCCGACAACGCCAAACCGCTCTCTTTCAGTTTATCCTTAACCTCATCCCAAATCGCCGCTTTGAGCAGCGACTGCTCCACCAACTCGTCCATATTCCCCTTGTAGCCGTTAATGCGAGCCCCAAAAGCAATATTTTCGTAAATCGATTTCGGGAACGGGTTCGGTTTTTGGAACACCATCCCAATCCGACGGCGCAACTGCACCGGATCGACAGCGCGATCGTAGAGATTGCGTCCGTGAAACGTAATTTCTCCGTCCACTCGCGCCGCCGGAATCAAATCGTTCATGCGGTTAAAACAGCGCAAAATCGTACTTTTACCGCACCCAGACGGGCCGATAAACGCCACCACTTGATTTTTAGGAATGTCGAGAGAAACGTCTCGAACGGCCAAACTAGAACCGTAGTAGACGCTGACATTTTTCGCTCGCAGGGCGGCCTGGTCGGTAGCGTTATCCGTTGTTTGTGCAACCATGATTGAGGTCTTAGATATCAAAATGGGTTTAGGGAGTAATTTTGCAGGGTTGGGTCGATCGACGTGCAAAAGCCTCGAATTTCTAGGCTTGTTTTTGGAACTTGTTCCGCAGAATCACCGCAGTAGCATTCATCGCCAGCAAGACCACCATCAACACGATAATGCCTGCCGCCGCGTTGGTATGAAATTCCGCTTGCGGGCGCGACACCCAGTTGTAAACCTGAATGGGTAGCACCGTAAACGGACTTTGAACGCCTTCGATGGGATTGTCTAACGGCGGTAAAAAGGAAATAAACGTCAGTGCCCCAATTGTAATCAACGGTGCGGTCTCTCCGATCGCCCGCGATAGGGCCAAAATCGTACCCGTGAGAATCCCCGGTAGTGCCAAGGGGAAAACGTGCTCGCGCACCACTTGCCAGCGCGTCGCCCCCAGTGCGAACCCCGCCTGACGCAACGAGTCAGGAACTGCCCGCAGTGACTCCCGCGTGGCTACAATCACAATGGGCAACACCAGCAGCGCCAAGGTCGCCGCCCCGGTGAGGATACTCCGCCCCCCCGTCACGGGCTCGAGCCAGCGCACGAACACCTGCAAGCCTAACAAACCGTAGATAATCGAGGGAACTCCGGCGAGGTTATTGATATTGATCTCGATCGCGCGAGAAAACCAAGTGTCTTTGGAAAATTCTTCTAAGAAAATCCCCGCCCCGACACCAATGGGGAAGCAGATAAGGGCAACTAAAATCATCACCCAAACTGTTCCTACCAGGGCCGAAAGCAGTCCCGCTTCTTCCGGTTTGCGAGAGGGCATACTCGAGAGAAACTGCCAACTCAAGCGCGGCAAACCATCTACGGCCACGTCAACTAAAAGTACCACCAAAACCACGATCGCCACAACCACAGCCGCCCAAGTCGCATACTTGAAGACCGTATCGATTTTGTAGCGGGTGGACATATTGACCTCAAACGAGGAGGTGCTACCCGTTGTTTCGGCCCCTTCATTTTGATAAGTCATTACTCGTATTTCTCCCGGAATCGACGCACGAACCAAAAACTAAAAATATTCAACACTAGGGTCATCAAGAACAAGGTCATCCCCACCGCATAAATGGTTTTATATGCCAGGGATCCGGCAGGAGTATCTCCCAAACTGACCTGAACGATAAACGCTGTCATCGTCATCACCGGAATGAAGGGATTGATAAACTTCAAATCCGGGCCGATGGGTTGGGGGTTTTGTCCGGCTGCCAGAGTAACAGTCATCGTTTCCCCGATCGCCCGAGAAACTGCCAAAATCACCGACGAAACAATCCCCGATAAGGCGGCAGGTAACACGACCGAAATAATGGTTTCCCGTTTCGTCGCCCCCAACGCATAGGAACCATCGCGCAAGCTACGAGGCACGGCATAAATGGCATCTTCGCTCAAGGAAGCCACCAACGGCGTGATGGAAATGCCCACAACAACACCCGCACTCAAGGCATTAAATCCTTGCAAGCCGGGGATGAAGGTTTGTAACAAAGGGGTGACAAATAAAAGGGCAAAATAGCCGTACACCACTGACGGTACGCCCGCGAGAATCTCCAAAGCGGGTTTGATAATTTTACGCACTTTGGGGCTGGCATATTCGCTCAAGGAAATTGCTGCTAACAGTCCCAAAGGTACGGCGACGGTAATAGCAATGCTCGAGGTCAGTAACGTGGCGCTGATGAGGACGAAAATACCAAATTGGGCGCTGCTAAATAAAGGAGTCCAGCGCGTATCGGTGAGGAAATTCCACAGGGGAACTTCTTGGAAAAACTCGATCGTCTCGTAAATCAGCGTCAGGATGATGCCGATGGTGGTGGCAACGGATACGAGGGCAAACAGCCCGAAAATCGCCTGCATCGCCAGTTCCACGTATTTACTGGCTTTGCGGTTCGGTTGCCACAGGGCTTCGTTGGTAGAGGGCAAGTCAACAGTCACGTCAGTCGCTTCGCTCCAATTTTAAAATTCACCAATTCACCAATTCAAAATTTAGTTTGTATTCTCGGTCGTGCCAAATTGTGCGATCGTCAAGATAAGGGGTTGGAGAATGGGGACGTGCGGCCGAGACCGCAGTCCCCACTACCCGTAACCATTGTTACAGCTTGTCAGACAGTTTCACGCCTAAAGTAGAGTGATCTTCAAACATGGTGCCCGCTACGCCATCTTGCAGGCGGGTTTGGGCTTTGGCGATCAGATCGGCAGGTAAGGGCACGTAACCGACTTCCGAGATCAAGTTTGTGTTGGCAGAGTCGATTTGGTAAGCCGCAAAGTCAGCAACGGCGGGTTTTTCGGCCATGGCTTGCTTGCTGACGTAGAAGAAAATCGGCCGGGCCAGGGGGTTGTACGTGCCATCGGCGATCGCTTCTTCGCTGGGAATGATGCACTCGCCGTCTTTGTTTTCGATACCGACCACTTTGAGGATGTCTTTGTTTTCCTCGTAGTAGGCAAAGCCGAAGAAGCCTAAGCCACCCGTATCGGCCTGTACCCCTTGCACGACTACGTTATCATCTTCGCTGGCAGTGTAGTCGCCGCGACTTTCGCCTTCTTCACCCGTGACGGCTTCGGTGAAGTAGTCGTAGGTACCCGAATCGGTTCCGGGGCCGTACAGGCGCAATTCTTGGTCGGGGTATTCCGGTTTGATTTGGTTCCAGTTGCTAACTTGCCCTTCGGCGGCCGGTTCCCACATCGCGCCGAGTTCGGCTGGGGTCAAGCACTCGGCCCAGTCGTTTTCGGGGTTGACGACGACGGAAATGCCATCGAAGGCGACAGGAATTTCCACGAACTCGATCCCTGCTTCTTGGCAGAGTTCAATTTCCGATTCTTTGATGGGACGAGACGCATTGGAGATGTCGGTTTCGCCCGCGCAGAATTTTTTGAAGCCGCCGCCGGAACCGGAAACGCCCACGGTGACTCTGACATTTGGGTTGGCTGCCATGAACTCTTCGGCCATGGCTTCAGAGATGGGGAAAACCGTGCTGGAACCGTCAACCTGGACGTAGGCGACATCGCCGTCTTCGGCTCCCGCATCGGTGGCGGTGTCGGTGGTGCCGTCTTCAGGGGTCGTGGTGGTATCGGTCTCGCCACCCGCACAGGCTGCAAGCGTCAGGGCGAGAACGCCGCTTAATAGAAGCAGAAACTGACGTTTCATTGGTTTTGTGGATGTCATAGATCGTCGGGGATTTGTATCGGAGGGTTCGCTATTTAGCAGTTGGGAGCGAACGTTGCTGGCCCGATCCTGACGTACAGGAGACGCAGCACACTATCAGTATTTCAATTTTCAACTGTTTGTCAAGTTAAGGTTCGGTTAAGAAGTGACGATCGCTGTTTCAAGGGGGCAGTCGCTTCGCTCCAATTCAGAGTTCAGAGTTCAGAATTCAGAATTTCAAACCCCTGACGTTAGACATGAGGTTGTATAGGTTGGATTTTTTTGATGTTAATATTGTCGATCGCGGGAGTGGGAACTGGAGTGCTGGTGCGTACCCGGCGAGAGATAGTCTAGGGTGACTTGGTGTTGGGGACGAGTGAAAATTTCGACGGTAGGGGCATATTCAATTAAGCGGCCGACGCGATAGCCGAGAGGGACATTTTTATGGGTCAAACTGCTGAGGGTTTCGAGGCGATCGTCGCTTTCCCAGGCTTCGACATTGAAGAAGGCAATGCGATCGGTAATTCGGGCGGCTTGTTTGAGGTTGTGGGTGACAATAATAATCGTATAGTGTTGCTTCATTTCGCACAACAGTTCGTCAATGCGGGCCGAGGAAATGGGGTCGAGAGAAGCGCAAGGTTCGTCCATCAAAATGGCTTCCGGTTGCAGGGCGATCGCGCGGGCGATACACAAGCGCTGTTGCTGGCCGCCAGAGAGATCCCAGGCATTTTTCTTTAAGTTTTGTTTGACTTCATTCCACAGTCCCACTTGTCTTAAAGCGGTTTCGACTCGTTCGTCAATGTCGCCGCGATAGCCGTTGACGCGCAAACCGACTGCAATGTTATCGTACACCGATTTGGGGAAGGGATTGGGACGCTGAAATACCATGCCGATGCGACGGCGAACCTCTACTGGATGGAAGGAATTGATATCGCGATCGTAGAGGCTGACTGTCCCGGTTGTTTTCGCGCCGCGAACGAGTTCGTTCAGGCGGTTGAAGCAGCGCAGCAAGGTACTTTTGCCGCAACCGGAGGGGCCGATAAATCCGGTGATTTGATGTTTGTAAATATCGAGGGTAATATTTTCGAGAACGGGAATGTCTTCGTAAGCGACGCAGATATTTTCTGCCCGGAAAATGACCTCTGGCGAGGTGGAGGCGGGACGATCGCGATCGATTAAAGTCGTGGAAGTCATATCAATGAGCAATGAACAATGAGCAGTGAGCAATTAGCAATGAACAATTTCCTCGTTGCGTTCCTCTGGGACGAAACGAACTATGGAGGCTCCGCCTCGTGTATTCTGGAGGCAGAGCCTCGACAATTACGTTCCCTGGCAGAGCCAGAGGAACGAGGGGATAGGCCAGAAACCGGGTTTCTTGGCCAACCTGAATACTGACACTACTTTTTATACGCATCGCGCAAACCCACAGCAATGATATTGATTAACAAGACGATCGCCCCCAGGACAATAATAGCCGCCGCCGCGATCGCCCGAAACTCTTCTTGCGGGCGGGCAACCCAGTAATAAATTTGGGTCGGCAAGGTGGTAAAATCGCTTTGCAACCCTTCTATGGAAAACGACGGTACGAAGGAGACAAACGCCACCGCACCCACCGCAATTAAGGGAGCCGTCGCGCCAATGGCACGCGATAAAGATAGTAACAAACCCGTCGCAATTCCCGCAAACGCCTTGGGCAAAACAATGTGGCGAATGACTTGCAAGCGAGTCATTCCCACCGCATAACCCGCCTGACGCTGGCTACTAGGAACGGCACGCAAACTGGTGCGCGTGGAGACGATCGTCAATGGCAGGACGATCGCGGCCAGAACCAACCCCGCCGACAGGATCGATCGCCCTCCAGTAATCGGCTGTAGCCCTCGTGCGAACAGTGCCAATCCTAACAAACCGTACAGGATTGACGGCACCGCAGCCAAGTTGGTGAGTTTAATTTCTAGCAAGCGGCTAAAAAAGCTCGTCGGCACGTATTCTTCGAGAAAAATAGCTGCCCCAATGCCAATGGGAAAGGCAAAAACCGCCGTGATTACCAACAACCACGCCGACCCCATTAACGCCGCAAAAATACCCGACTCTTCCGGTTTGCGAGAGGCGAAATTGGTGAGAAATTGCCAGTCGAGTTGGGACAAGCCGTTACTCAAAATACTAAACAGCAACAGTCCAAAGACCACAATTCCCAACAGCGATCCTAATAAAGCCAGACCCTCAAACAGGCGATCGACAGACTTGCGCCACCGAAAAGCTAAATTAAAAGAACTGGGATCGGCTAAAGGCACAATCGCG
>CAKZKB010000669.1 GCA_937121005.1 uncultured cyanobacterium
ACAAGCGCACGAATTTATCGTTAAAGGTGCGCCGGGTGGAGTGGTGGAAGCAAAAATAGTCGAGGTCGAGTTGAAAGCTACCGTCGTCGCGAACGCGGAAGACTTTATCGATGAGGTCGAGATAGCGGGGCTCGCCGTAGGGAGCCATCCCCATGACTTTATATTCCCCTTCGTTGACGCGGAAGCCTAAAAATGCTGTAAATGCGGAGTACAGCAAACCCAGAGAATGGGGAAATTTAATTTCGCGCACGAGGTCGATCGCGCTGTGACGGGAGTCCGGGTCGCGATCGCTGTCCCAATAAGTATGTCCAGAACCGATACTCGCCGTCGTCCACTCGCCGACCCCATCGACGGTGAGAATGGCGGACTCTTTGTAGGGGGAGCAGAAAAACGCACTAGCTGCATGGGAAAGGTGATGTTCCACAAACAGCAGGCGATCGGGGGGAAGGTTGAGTTTGTCGAGAATCGTGCCTTTTACCCACAGTTTCTCGTTCAGCCAGGCGATCGAGGCTTCGCGAAACGTCCCGAAAGATTTGGGAAATGTGGCCAGGGCGGTTAAGAGGATGCGCTCGAATTTGAGCAGGGGTTTTTCGTAAAAAACAACGTAGTCTAGATCTTCGGGAACGATGCCCGCTTGTTGCAAGCAAAAATCGATGGCATGGTGAGGAAAGCCGTTGTCGTGTTTGATGCGACTGAACCGTTCTTCTTCAGCCGCAGCCACCAGCAAACCGTCTTGGATTAAAGCGGCGGCGGAGTCGTGGTAGTAGCAGGAAATGCCCAGAACGTGCATATTTAAAGGGTTACAAAGACGGTTTAAAACTGCTGTTTGCAATCGCGCAAGCGGCGATCGCGGGTTTCGCGAGGGAGCCAAAAACTCGAATTCTCGGATGTTTTGCGCCCGAAGGGATCGAGAAGGAAACGACTGACAATGGCAAACGGGGCGAAGATAATGCAGTAAAATACAGCCAGAATGAGGCGAGCGACGACATTCCCCATGAAGTGGCCGAACTTTTGCCACTTGTGCCAAATGCTCGCAAGTAGGGTGCGGGATTTAAACCCAGAAGAGCTAGACATCGACTTAAAACAAGGTGTAGATAAAAGGAGCTAAACCGGACGCTGAGGCAAAGACGAGGAACAAACCCAAAATCAGCAGCAGCGTTACCATGGGGATCAACCACCACAGACGGCGTTCCCATAAAAACTCCAGCATTTCTCGGGCGACGCTGAAGTTAATCGACATTCGACGTAGGAAGCGTAGCATTTCTAAATCGCTCAATCCTTATGCTGTAGCCATTTCGCGAGAGTTTGAGAACGGGACGGGCATCCAGAGTTCCCCCTGCCTTGACCTAATGAAGCTAACGATAAGGCATTTTAGCACAGTTTGCCAAATGGATCCCTCCGAACCGAGTCGCGATCGCGCGGCTGAAACCCGCTATATTGCTCTCCGGGGTATTCTCAACAATCCTCACTTATTGATTTTCCGATCTGTTAGAGTCGCCACTTGCGTAAGTCTAGTGGAACTCAGCGCGATCGCCTCTCCCCCCGGACGATGGACAAAACTCCTTTCAAATTAGCGGAGATTGTAACCATTCAGGGGGGTAGCGTGGTAGGCTAAAGAGGGAAGCATTTAGGTGCAAGCAAGAAACCCGGTTTCTCAAAGGATAGACTCGAATTTTATCTGGCTATCTGCCAGAAACCGGGTTTCTACACCCGAGGCGAGATCGGACACCTGAATAGTTACGCCAAATCGTCTACAATTTCCGGGGAATACTGGCCCCAAACATCCAATTTCCTGGTGCTTGGATGTCGTCGCTGTAGAGAAACTGGGAAAATAGGGTGAAAAACTCCTCTCGGGAAATATGTCCGTCGCCATCGAGATCTAGGGACTCGAAGGCTTCCTCGATCGCCGTTGCGTCGAGACCGTAAGTTTTGTAAAAATATTCGAGTTCTTCGATGGCAATGCGTTCGTCTTTGTTAGCATCGATGAGGGCGAGCAATGCTTCGGAAAACTCTGCATCCAAGCGTTTTTCTAGGTATTCAAACCATTCTTGGCGATCGATCTTGCCATCACCATCGAGATCGGCCAAGTGCTGCAAGGTTTGACCAAATCCAATCCAAGATGACTCGAGTAGTTCGTATTCAGGGGTTCCGGGTTGCCAACCGCGAATGTCGGCCAGGTTGCGAGTCGCCTGATAAAAATCCGCTAACTCGATCGTCCCGTTTTTATCGGCATCTAAAATTTCAAACAGGTAAAAAAGTTTTTGTTGGCGGCGCTTGCGGGCCATAGTTGAAAGTCGCGATTGCGTAATGTGTCGAGCCGCGATCGCTGTCCCCGTTGCGACTAAAATTCCACTCGTCCAAAACGGCCAGTTATATCCTAGGGTTTGGAAGACCCACCCCGCCCAGATCGTCCCTAGAAAACTAGACAAACCTAAAATAGATTGGGCCAGACCGAGGGTTTGCCCTTGTTGTTTGGCTCCAGCAAGTTGAGATAGCAAACTCGCCAGCACCAACGACCCAGCAGCGTGACCGAATACTAATAGCAATAGAAAAACGACCAGTGTGGGAACAGTGTTTGCCAACGGAAATAGCAACAAACCGAAACTTATCGAAGTCAAACTGAGGATAAATAAATTCGCTTCTCCCAACCGTCGCACCAGCCATCCTGCTAAGCAAATCTGGATGAACGCTGCCGTCAACGAGTAGAAAATAACGACGTATCCAAATTGTTGAGGCCCCCACGAAAATCGCTGTTCGATCCAGAGGGCAAAAACTCCTTGAATGCCCAAGGCCGCAAAGATGAGTAGAAATTCTAGACCGAACACAAAGCCGAGTAGGGGGCGTTTGAAAACGGCGATGGTTTCGCTGACAAACTGTTTGGGAGAGGGAATGCTAGCCGAGATCGGGCTGTGTTTCTTGACTTTAGGGAGGGCAAAAAACGCCACGCACAGGGTTAATCCAGCAGCAGTAGCGGCCGCTAAACCGGGCAAGCGAAAGTTGGGGTTGTCGGGATCGCCTCCCATGAGAACGGCCGCGATCGCCGGCCCGAGCACGAAACCAATACCGGAGGCGGCTTGCAGATAGCCGAGCGTCCGGGTACGATTTTCTGGGCTGCTGAGATCGCTGGCATAAGATTGGGCAATGACGAGACTCGCACCGCTCGCACCGGCCAGGATCCGGGACAGAAACAGCATCCACAAGCCGTTGGCGAACCCGAACAGCAGATAGGATAAACCCGTACCGGCCACGTTGAACATTAAAGCCGGACGGCGACCGATGCGATCGCTCAAGTTTCCCCAAATTGGGGGTGCGATCGTCATGGTTAAGGAAAATACACCAAACAGCAGCCCAATTTGTAGCGGTGTGGCTCCAAAGGACTTGGCGTAAAAGGGAAGTAAAGGAACGACGATCCCGAAGCCGATAAAGTCGAGGGCGACGCTGGCAAAGAGGACAGGAAAGATCTGGCGTGGGTTCGCTACGGAAGACACGATCTGAAACCTGGCAAGGGGCTTGGCTAGTATAGCGTACTGACGATCGCACTAGAGCGAAATTGTATCGAATCTTCATGCAGGAGGGGGATACATTTTAAACTTTCTTTAACAAATGGCGGTTGACAGTGGAGATAATGGAGTCGTAGCCCAAAAAGAGGTACGAACTATGTCCGGTCATTACAACCAAAAAGGCGCTCCCCTGATTCGTCTCGGATACGTCAAAACTTGGGTCGCAGGAAAGGTCAAACTCGTGCGAATGGAGCAGTATGCTGATGGCACATTTCAACGCAGTTATGCTGGTTAGTTTTTCGGTTGGGCGATCGAACCTCAGATCGCCCAATTTTATTTATCTTTTTATGTTTAAGTTTTCTGTTCGATCGATGGTGAGGGCAAAGGGCGATCGCGATAATTGTTACAATTTGCTTGACAGGTTGAAAGTTGCAGGGTATATTTTATATAATGGAAGTGGTGACTCGATTTTTGAAACAGCCACTATTCCCATTATCATATAGAGTAACACGAAAATCAAGCCTTAGCAAGCCCTGTTTCAAATTATTTTTCGCGCAATCTTTCGTTACATTTTATCTCCACTCTCCTTGAAAGATAAACGCCGACCAATAGTAGGGTTTTTGCCATGGAAAGTCGGCTTCATTTTCCCACATTTGCAATTGCGCCGATCGCAATGCTTGAGAGGGAGTCATGCCTTCGTCGAGATGATTTTGATAGAATTGCTCCATCAAACGAGCAGTAGACGCATCATCCACATTCCACAAGGAAGCAATTAACCGGGAGGTTCCCGCCTGGAAAAAGCCCCGCGTCAACCCGACAATCCCTTCGCCGCGCACGTTATCGCCCAAAGCCGTTTGACAGGCACTCAACACCACCAACTCGGCCGGTAAATTGAGGTTGTAAATATCATTTAACCACAGATTGCCATTGATGGAATTTCCAGCTTCATCGACTCGAGAAAGCGCGATCGCTGACAAGCGGGGATTGTTTTCGTCAAAACAGCCGTGCGTGGCCAAATGGACGATACGATAGTTACTGAGGTCATCATCGAGCATCAATTCTCGGCGAGCCTCGTATTCTAAAGCCAGCAATGTTTCTGAAGACGACACCAACTCGGTAATAGCATTGGCTTCTGCGGCGGTTCCGAGGAGACGTTCGGGAATAGAAGTATAGCAGCCGCTTCGCACGGAATCGGTATCGCCTCGAACGGTGGCGCGATTATCGTCTTCGCCGCCGAATACCGGATCGGCAATCATCGCTAGGGTTTGACTGGGTTGGGGGCGATTTCCTCGAAATTGGCGCACCGTGCCAATCAGAGAAGAGGAGGGAGATTGGACGATTTCATGGTTGACTAATAAAGGAATATATTCTTCCTCGCTGGGAACCGCCAACGCAGAAAAGGGAAGGGTTTGTAAAATGCCATCGGCAACAATTAGCAGGCGTTTGTTGCCTAGATCGCCAATGGGTGCGAGAATGGCATCGCTCAGAGGGGCGGCGACGGTGTGAATCTCCTCCATTCTCGCTCGTTTGCTGGTCAGTTTCCAACGCAATTCGGTCGTGAGGCGGGCAATTTCTTCGCGGTTGGGAAGTTCGATGCTGGTGATGTCGTCCGGGGTGACAACCCAAACGAAACTGCGTTCTTCGCCGAGGGAATATTGCAGCAGTACCGTGTCTTCGTCGAGGACTCGTTCCTGAACTTCCACTAACGTTAGGGGTTGGGGATATTTGAGGGCGGCAGCTTCCGGGCTAGTTTGGCGAATTTGGGCTTCGACTTGTTGCAGTTCGGTTTCGAGTTGTTGGATTTGGTTGCGGATCTCGTCGATCGCAGCTTCGGGGGCATTGCTGCCCAAAAGTTCTTGGCGGCGGCTGGCGGCGGCGTTGAGTTGGGACAGAAGATCGTCTTCTCGCTGTGCGAGTTCTGGGGGGATCCCGCGTCGGATGTCGATGTTGGCTTCAGCCATCAGTTCTATCAGAGAACGGGCGCGAGATCCCTCGCTGGCGTGGAAGGCGAGTGCGTCGTAACCTGCGTTGGGTTGCTCTTCGTGCAGTTCCATCAGCAGGTCGATGTAGAAGCTGTAGTAGTCTTGGACGGTGGCGAAGTAGGAGGTTCGCAGTTCGGAACTGGCGATGTTGCTGCGAAGTTCTTCGAGGATGGCGATCGCGTCTTCGATGTGGGTGAGGGCGGTATCGCGATCGCCAGCATCTCGATAATTTCTTGCCAGATTATAGAGAGTGAGGGCTTCTGTCGGACGCTCGCCCAATTCTCGGGCGATAGATAAGGCTTGTTGGTAGGAATTGAGGGCCTCTTGTGGCTGTCCCAGGTTGTTATAGACTCCACCGAGTCCGACGAGAGTGTAGGCTTCCCCAGTGCGATCGTTCACTTCTCGATGGATAGATAAGGCTTGCTGGAAATAGTTGAGAGCCTCTTGTGGCTGTCCCAGAGCCTCGTCATAAACGAAACCGATGTCACTGAGAGTGATTCCTTCCCCAGCACGATCGTCCAATTCTCGCGAAATAGATAAGGCTTGCTGGAAATAGTCGAGAGCCTCTTGTGGCCGTCCCAGGTTGTCGTAAACCAGACCGATGTTGTGCAGTGTGTCGGCTTCCAAAATGCGTTCCAAAGCGCGGTTATCCACTTCTTGCCAGATAGACAAGGCTTGTTGGTAGGAGTCGAGGGCTTCTTGTCGTTGTCCCAGGTGGTCGTAGACCAGACCAATGCTGTTGAGAGCGATCCCTTCCTCAATTCGATTGCCCGTTTCTCGATGGATAGGTAGAGCTTGCTGGTAGTAGTTGAGGGCTTCTTGTCCCTGTCCCAGATTGTAGTAGGCTTCACCAATGCTAATGAGAATGATGGCTTCCATCCCGCGATCGTCAACTTCGCGATACAGGGCTAGTGCCAGTTCCCAACGCTCGATGGCGGCTTGCAGTGAGTCGGCTGTTTGGTTGTAGTGTTCCCAACCTTCTTGAAATAAGCGATTTGCTTCTGTTCGTCGAGGGTCTGCTTCGCCTTCTGACGGTTGCTGCACCTGCCGTCTGGGAGCGCTCAATTCCAGGGCTTTTTGCGACTCGGGCTGGATTTGGATCCCGCTCCGGCTACCATTGTAGCGGAGAAGTTGGGGCTGCGGTGCGGCTGGCGTTTCTTCTGCGGCCAGTCCCCATACAAGCGCGGCGAACAGGGCAACCCATTTCGATCCGGTGCGAGCCATCTCGACTGTCTCCACTGGCAGCAACAAGTTAAAAATAGCACACTGTGGCGCGAGCCGCAAATGCCGTGTGCTAGCGGTCGAGAAGCGGCGGTTTTTCAAAATTTAATCGAGTCGTTCTATATTCCGCTCCAAATTAGCTTTAGCGTTGCGCCGCCACATGGTTGGTTTGATGCGTCGCAAGGCGGAAGCGCGAAATTGGCGATCCCATTGTTCGTCGGACAGTTGCGCCAAGTCGCTGAGTTTGGGGGCAATATTGTCGGGGTAGGGTTGAAACGCGATCGCGTCTGTTTCTTTAGCAAAGCGCTGGTTCCAGGGGCAAACATCTTGACAAATATCGCATCCGGCTACCCAATTGTTTAAATTGGCAGTAATATTTTCGGGCAAGGTTTCGCTGCGGTTTTCGATGGTATGATAGGCGATACAACGGTTGGCATCGACAACAAACGGACGGACGATCGCCCCGGTAGGGCAAGCATCAAGACAGCGAGTACAGGTTCCGCAATGTTCGGTATGGGGACGATCGCTCTCTAGCTCTAAATTGGTTAAGATCTCTCCTAAAAATACCCAAGATCCGTACTCGCGCGTAATCAGGTTAGAATTTTTAGCAATCCAACCCAGTCCGGCACGTTGCGCCCAAACTTTATCTTGTACCGGGCCAGTATCGGCATAATATTTGGCAATAATACCCGCATCTTGTTCTTGCAGCCAAGCGGTCAGCGCTTTCAACTTTTTATGCAAGACTTTATGATAGTCTCGTCCCCAACCGTAGCGAGAGATTTTACCCTCTTCGGAATTTTCCGAATGCGCCTGGGACGTGTAATAATTGAGGACAACGGCAATAACCGATCGCACTTCGGGCAAGCAAGCGCGAATGTCTTGGCGCTTAGGGTTTTTCATCCAGTCCATATCGGCATGATAGCCGCGATCGAGCCAGTCTTGTAAGTGCTGCACCGCATTATCGTCGTTCTCGACCGCCGCGATTCCCACTTTGTGAAATCCCAGATCGAGAGCCTTTTTTTTGATGCGATCGCGATCGAATTTCATTTCAAAGCCGACTAATCAATAGTAAAATTTTACCATGTCCCTAAGAGATTGTCAGACTTTAAGATGAGACCGCTCGATATCGATCGCAATTTGTAGGGGCGATTCGCGTTTGGCGTAGCCTTTGCGTAGCAAATATCGCCCCTACTCTTCTAACGGAATTTGATGTCACTATCCTATCGATTCCCATAAAAAACCCGGTTTGGCTATTGCCACCGGGTCGTCTAAAATTAACTTGCCAAATACTCGTTCATTTCCGCTTTGCGCTTGCGGAGTTTGGTCAAGGCTTCGCGCTCGATTTGGCGAACTCGCTCCCGAGAGATCTTGAGGCGATCGCCAATTTTAGCTAAGGTCATCGTCTGACCGTCTTCGAGGCCGAAACGCAACGAGAGGACATCGCGCTGTTGGGGGGTCAGATCCGCCATCAGCACTTCCAAGTCCGATTTCAGCGACGATTGCACCGCGTACTCTTCGGGCGACTGGCTGGTATCCTCGAGCAGGTCGGCCAGTTCCGTGTCTTGGTTGTCCCCCACTTTCAGATCCAGCGACAGGGGTTGGCGAGCCCGTTCGAGGTAGTCGCGTACCTGTTTGGGGGTCAGTTCCAACTCTTGCGCCAGTTCGGGCACGGTGGCCGCCCGTCCCAAGCGTTGGGTCATTTCGCGCTGAGTTTTCTTGATTTTGTTGAGCTTTTCGGTAATGTGGATGGGCAAGCGAATGGTGCGCCCTTTTTCGGCGATGGCGCGGGTGATGGCTTGGCGGATCCACCAGTAAGCGTAGGTGGAAAAGCGGTAGCCTTTGGTGGGGTCAAATTTCTCTACGCCGCGTTGCATCCCGATCGTCCCTTCTTGGATCAGATCGAGCAAATCGACATTGCGCTTGAGATACTTTTTGGCCACGGAGACCACGAGGCGCAAATTGGCTTCGACCATCTTGCGCTTGGCGCGATCGCCGATTTCCACGACGCGATCGAGCTCGGCCTCGCTTAGACCCGCCTCCCGCGCCCATTCGGAAAAACTGGGCTCGCGGCCCAATTTTTCGGCTAAACTATCTTTGAGTTCTTGCAGTACCGTTAGGCGCTGTACCTGCTTGCCGTAGAATACCTCTTCTTCGTGCGTTAGCAGAGGCACCCGACCGATTTCGCGCAGGTAAGTCCGAACTAGGTCCGTGGATGTGGTTGTTTTCATAAGCCCTACGGAATGAGAACGACGAAGTGGGAGGAGGTAAAGGGCAAACCGGGGGCGTGCGTCGGTAAAGCGCAGCCGTAACATGGATCCGAGTGGGGCGCGTCGCGGCTAGCACGACCGACTCGCCTCGGAGGATGTTACCAATTGTAACATTTATTATAAAGTTTAGTATACTTCCGGGGAAAGAGATGCGATCGGTGCCTTCCGGTCGCGCCCGGCCCCCGTGCTTTCTCTTAGGATATCGAGCCTCGCCGCCCGTAATTGCATCGTGGGTCACAGAATGAGGTGTGAGGGGTGAGGTGTGAGGTGCGAGGGGTGAGGTTCTAGGTTTCAAGGATGAAGTAGGAAGGATGAAGGATAAATATTGATTTCTCCCCCTCTCCTTGTCTCCTTGTCCCCTTGTCTCCCCCTCCCCTTGCCCCCCCCTCCTTCTCTGAGCGGCCCAAACTCGGTACACTACAGATAAAGTATCGTTGACATTTTCTCTACTATTATGAGCGTAGTTAGCCAAGCGATCCTCAAAGCCGACGATGAGTTGCGCTATCTCAGTAGCGGCGAGCTCCAGGGGATTCAAAATTTCTTCAGTACGGGAGGGCAACGCCTGCGGATCGCCGCCGCCCTGGCCGAGA
>CAKZKB010000670.1 GCA_937121005.1 uncultured cyanobacterium
ATGAATTATGATGGAGTTGAAACTGTAGGTTGGGTTGAGGTACGAAACCCAACAACCGCTCAGCTTTGCAACCGCAGATCTGCAACCACAGATGAATAGGATAGACGCAGATGGGTTTTCTGGCAAGGTTCGATGTTGTTGCCAGATGAATTATGATGGAGTTGAAACTGTAGGTTGGGTTGAGGTACGAAACCCAACAAGGATCGCGTTTCTATACTATTCTAGTGCTAGGGTGCAGAGCGCCTCTACTAACAAATCGAGATCGGCAGTGGTATGAGTTGCCATTATTGTAAACCGTAACCGACTGGCGGGCACGGTTGGCGGACGAACGGCGGCGGCGAAAATCCCGAATTCTCGCAACTGTTTTCCGGCGTTGAGAACGGTGGCAGCATCTTTGACTCCCACACAGACAATGGGAGATTGCGATGTTAGTAATTGTAACCCATCGGGGCGTATTTCTTGCAATCGCTGTTGTAAATATTGGGTATTTTTCCAGAGGCGATCGCGTCTTTGGGGCTCGTTGCGGACGATCGAAATAGCCGCGATCGCCGCAGCAGTATCGGCTGGCGACAGTCCGGTAGTATAAATCCAACTTGGGGCCCGGTTTTTCAGGTATTCAATTAATGCTTTCGATCCCGCCACGTATCCCCCCAAACTGCCTAATGCTTTGCTGAGGGTTCCCATTTGGATGAGGGGACGATCGCCGCATTGAAAGTGTTCGACGCAGCCACGTCCGCTAGCACCAAAAACGCCAGTGGCGTGCGCTTCATCCACCATTAACATGGTATCAAACTGGGCGGCTAAATGCAACAGTTCCGGTAAGGGACATAAATCGCCATCCATGCTAAATACGCTGTCGGTGACGAGAAGACAGCGACGAACGCGATCGCGGTTTTGGGTGAGTATGCGTTCTAAGTCGGCGAGATCGCTGTGTTTGTAGTTAATAATTTCCGCACCGCTTAAAATTGCCCCCTGTTTCAAACTCTAATGGTTGTACTCGTCGGCGACAACTAGATCTCGTTTGCCGACTAATGCTGAAATTGTGCCAATATTGGCGAGATAACCGGAACTAAAGACGATCGCATCTTCGGTTTGTTTGAACTCGGCGATCGCGTTTTCTAGATCTCGGTGGAGAGATCGATGTCCGCTTAACAGTCGAGATCCGGTGCTTCCAGTTCCGTATTTTTTCGTGGCGGCGATCGCGGCATTAACTAACCGTTCGTCGCTGGCTAAACCTAAGTAGTCGTTACTGGCAAAATTGAGCAGCGATCGGCCTTCAATTTCGACGATCGATCCCGAACTAGAGGCGATCGGGATTTCTTGGCGATACCAATTGGCTTTTTGAATGGTTGCCAAGGCGCGATCGATCCAAGTGTAGGGCGATTCTGATGGGATAGATTTTACCATTTAAACTAACGACACCTCTAAATTTTGTTTTAAGATCTCGAAACATTCCAACGACTCCGGATCGATACTTATATTCCTGCAATTGCAAGTCTAGGCAATTTGGATATTGCCGTATTATAACGGTACAACTCGCGTTTGAGCTTGTGAGTCGGACTTGGATTTTACCACAATTTCGACATCTCGACCCAACGCATTTAAAAAGCGAAACAGTTGGTCTGTTGAAAAACTCGATGATTTTCCATTAACTAGGTCGGACAGGCGATCGCGATCGATTCCGAACAGGGTTGCAGCCTCAGAGCGATCGATCTCTTGGGTCGCGATAATATTACTAATGCGACGAGCCAGTTCTGCTTTGACGATTAACTCTTCAGGGTTGTCTAATTCTAAATCGGCAAATACATTGCCACTGCTTGCTTGTACTGGAATTTGTGAAGTCACGATCTATTTGTCCTCCGAAGTGGTATAGCGATTGGCGTAGTGTTCTTTTGCTCGTTTAAGCCGAGACTCAATTAAATCGAGATCCTGTTTGGGAGTAGCAAGACCTTTCTTTGATTTTTTCTGAAAAGCCTGTAGGACGTAGATGACACCAGCTAGCTTTAAGGTGTAAACTGCTCGGTAAGTATCTCCGTCAAAATCTTCTACAATTTCCAGAACTCCAGCCCCCTTAAAGCCTTTAAGCGGTTTGGCAGATGGGTGCTTATCGCCGCATTGAGCCAAGTACAAAGCGTAGCCAACAACTTGACGAACCTCCTCTGGGAACACTTTCAAATTCTCCAGAGAATTGCCAACCCATTCAACTGACTTTAGCGATCCGCTCATGCCATTCAGTTTAACATATTAACACTGTCAGGCGAATTCCGATTTAAAAAAAAGAGGGGGCATACGTCAATTTTTTTAGATTAACTACAAGGCCTTTCTAGAAAGAGCTTCACTCAAAGTTCCAAATGGTAGCCATTGAATGACTCGCTTAGGATCGATACTATTTCCCGGAGATTCCTCTGAGACAATTGTCGTTTCGGAAATTATTGTCGGGGTGGCTAAGTTAATGGCATAAAGGGTTCCCTTAATTTCAAAGGATTTCACTCTGCCAGGGCTCACTCGCCCCCACGCAATTGCTTGTTTGGTGGATGAAGTCCCATCAAGAACAACATTAATACAGCCACCCTTCATTGCTTGTTTATTAGAACTTTTCCCGTTCGTGATGTTGGTTGCTTCAATTTCACCCTTAATTAAGGCATGAATTAGTTTGTAGGTGTCGTGGGTTAGTATAAACTTCCCACTGGCAAAATGGTTGGTATCAACGCACGAACTTACTTTTACAACAACGACAGGCTGACACCTGATGTCTTCCCAAGTGGTTGCCTTGACCCATTCTGTATATCCTTCACCACCTGAAGTTTCCACAGGCACTGAATGCTCTCGGCCAATACTAGCTGTTACGGTACCACCGTTTACAACCTTGCTTCCTTTAAAGAAATGTAGAAGCAGTTCGACTAAGGTCATTCCTTCTAGATTCATATCTTCCTCGATGACGTAACCGTATTTATATTTTAAGCAATAATCCTCTCTGGATCCATCTTGACTTGAGGCTCTGGTGGTAGTGGTTTAGGGATGAAAGCTCTGTAGCCCCCTACTTGCTCCACATATTGACCTGCTCTGTGGGCTCTCACCATTGTTATCACTTCCGTTAATACTTGCCGATCTGTAACTCCATATTAACGAAATGGACGATTTTCGTTAATATGGAACAGAACCTCAGCCCTCCGATCAATCGGGCATCAGATCGCTAATGCACGCCAGCAACTCCGTCGGGGTCACGGGTTTGCCTAGGTAGTCGTTGGCCCCCAAACTCATGGCTTTTTGACGGTGACGATCGCCCGTCCGGGAAGTCAGCATCACCACCGGAAGTGCGTACCAAGAGGAGTGGGAGCGAATTTTTGCCAGTAGGTCGAACCCATTGAGGACGGGCATTTCCACGTCGGAAATCACAAAATCGATCGCCCCTTGACGGCGTTCGAGTTCCCGCAGGGCCTCTTGTCCTTCCCGACAGGCTACCACCACGAACCCGGCGTGGGTTAGGATCCGTTCGAGCGATCGCCGCGCCCCAGTGGAGTCTTCGGCGATTAAAATGGTACGAGTTTGGACTTTTGGCGATCGCGTTGTCGGTGCGGCGGAGCGCTCTCGGGCCGCTTTCGGGTTCAAGAACCGAGGTAAAATTACCGGAACCGCTTCCCCCGTCCCCAAAATCGTACAACCGGCCACGTAAGGCGGCACGACAACGGTATCATCGAAGGGTTTGACGATCAGTTGGCGCTCGTCTACGATGCCATCGATGGCCACTGCCAGAGGTGCGGAGGGGCCTTTGAGAATCAGCACCACGCGCGGATCCACTGATAAAGCCGACAGATCGCTGTAGGGTAACAAATGGATCGCTGGAGACAGAGACAAAACGCGATCGCGCCAGGTCATAGACGACGGTAAAGGGGTTTTTCCCGTCTCCTCGTTCAACTGCAACCCTTCCCGGTATGCCACGTCCTCAAAGGGAATCACGTCTAGGATCGTATCGGCGGGAATGGCGACGAGTTGTTGCTGCACCTGACACAGCAACAGCGAGAGCAAACTCATACTCGAGGGCAAGCGGATCGTAAATGTCGTCCCCCGTCCTGGCAAGGTATCGACTTCCACGCTACCGCGCAACATTCGCACCTGGGTGCGTACCACGTCCAACCCCACGCCGCGCCCGGAAACATCGCTGACGGCAGCGGCGGTGGAAAAGCCGGACTGGAAGATGAAGTCGAGAATATCTTCCCGGCGCAGCCGAGTCATAGGAATTTCGGGCGGACAAATACCGCGATCGACGGCTTTTTGATAGACTTTACCCAAATCGATACCCCGGCCGTCGTCACCAAAGGTAATCACCACTTCGCTACCTTCAGTCTGGGCTTGCAGTCGCACTTGGGCGGTGGGGGACTTATCGACGGCGGCTCGCTCTTCTGGCGTTTCCAAACCGTGATCCATGGAGTTATTCAGTAGGTGAGTCAGGGGCGTTTGTAACTGCTCGAGCACCACCTTATCAATGAGAACGTTCTCGCCGCGCACCACCAACTCGGCTGCTTTTCCGCAGCGCTGGTTGAGGCGTTTTACTTGAGGCAAAAAGCGCTGGGCGAAGGTTTTAAACGGCACGAGACGAGAGGCGTTGACATCGTTATAGAGGCGATCGAGATCTCGGCGCACTTGGTTGAGATCCGATGCCAGTTCCCGACTCACCAAGTCGATATCGACGCGGGTTTCTTGTACCTGGGTAATCAGTTCCTCGAAGGTTTGCAGGCTGCTGTGGAGGGTGGTGTAGCGATCCATTTCCAGGGCATCGAATTCGCCCTCTTCCCCGTCTTGTTGGGAGGTACTCACCGTAGACATTCGATCGTAGAAGGTTTGCACTTCGTCGCGCACGGGTTTGACCTGTTCGACGAGACGCTTCAGGTTTTGGCTGGCTTGGCGCAATTGTTGCTGTTGCAGGGTCAGCCGTTCGTGGGAGGTCAGCAGTTCGCCGATCGCGCTTCCCATGCGATCGATCCGTTGCAGGGGCACCCGCAGTTGAGCGGGTGCGGCGCTGGCTTTATTGGGATGTTGGGCGGGGGTGGGGGTGGCGGGGGGAGCGCTAGCAGTCTCG
>CAKZKB010000671.1 GCA_937121005.1 uncultured cyanobacterium
GGCAGAACACGAGGATCTGCAGAATCAGATTACCGATCTCAATGATATTTTGGCGCGAAAAGAGCGTATCGAGACCATCATTGAGGAGGAACTAACCAATATTAAAAATGTCCATGCTACTCCTCGCCGTACCGAGATCGTTCAGGGAGAAGGAGAATTACTAGACAAAGACTTAATTGCTAACGAACAGTCGGTAATCCTGCTAACTGAGCAAGGCTATATCAAGCGAATGCCTGTTAGTACTTTCGAGGCTCAGAGTCGAGCAACTAGAGGAAAAGCAGCAGCCAAAATGAAAGAAAACGACGGTATAGAACATTTTATGACCTGTTGCGATCGCGATAGCGTTTTGTTCTTCAGCGATCGCGGTGTTGTCTACTGCGTGAAAGCCTATCAAATTCCCACCGGATCGCGCACCTCTCGCGGTATTCCCATCGTGCAAATGTTGCCCATTCCCAAGGATGAAAAAATTACATCCGTGATCCCGGTGACAGAGTTTTCCGACGATGAATATCTGGTGATGCTAACCCAAACCGGGTACATCAAAAAAACAGCCCTATCAGCGTTTAGCAATATTCGTGCTAACGGTTTGATTGCTATTTCTTTAGGCGAGGGCGATCGCCTCTCGTGGGTACGTCGCGCCAAAGAAGAAGATAGTATCATCATCGGTTCTAGCTTGGGAATGGCGATTCACTTCAAGGTCGATCGCGATCAATTGCGACCTCTCGGACGGGCAACTCGTGGGGTCAAATCGATGAATTTGCGCGATGGCGATTGTCTGGTGGGGATGGATATTTTACCCAGTTCGATCTCAGAAAGTTTAGTCGCTACCGACGACAGCGATACCGAGGAAGATCTCGAAACCGACGAATCCACCGTCGTCGGCGACGGGCCTTGGGTGCTGACGATCGCGGCTAGCGGCTACGGAAAACGGGTTCCAGTCTCGCAATTTCGCCTGCAAAAACGGGGCGGAAAAGGGACGATCGCCACTAAGTTTAAATCTCGCAACGATGACGATCGCTTAGCGGCGTTGCGCGTCGTGGGGGAAAATGACGAACTGACGATTGTCACCACGCGCGGAATTATGATTCGTCAAGCAGTCAACGCCATTCCTTCTCAGTCGCGATCGGCGACGGGAGTGCGGGTACAACGCCTGGATGCAGAAGATGCGATCGCGGCGGTAGCGTTAGTTCCAGCTGTGTCAGAAGATGCAGATGAAAGTCAAAATGAGGAGGGACAAACTGAAGAGGAATAAACCTTTTCAACGCAACAACGCACCAACGAACAACGAACAACGACTACAATTCCCTGGCTCTGCCGGGGAATGCTGTCTTCGAGGCTCTGCGTCGTCTATTTTAGAGGCAGAGTCCCCTCGGTTCGCTGTACTCCAGAGGGATAACGAAGAAGAAAAAAGTAGCATAATTTTAGATTGCTTGTCAAGTTTTTTTGAGACTCTTATCGAAATCTTTAATTTTTAGATGTTAAGTATAAATTTTATTTAAAGCTCTCTAGTTTGCCGTAAAAATCATTTTCTCTGGCAGATAAAGAAATAGAAACCAGAAACGATACCAAGTGTGCGATCGACCGATCGCATGACTTATCGTTTCCCATTGCATTTTTGCAGGAGTTTTTTCGTGAACATTGCTAAACTTTCTATCGCTACTTTTGGCGCGACGATCGCGATTTTCTTGGGGGGGACGCTAACGGCCCGAGCCGCTAGCTTCACTTTCTACGATAATAAAAGCGACTTTTTAGCAGATACCACTGCAACGCAAACGTCTCCTTGGATTGCCAACGCAGGAAATTTTACTGCTTTTACTCATGACAACTTAACCTTTACTCCGACGAGTGGCAATCTGCTTAACCCTGTTTCGGGGGGCAATCTGCATAACTCTCCTTTCAGTGGCATTGCCGTTAATGGAGTCGAAGATCTCAACGTCGATATCGCGAGCCCCGTTTACTCCTTCGGCTTCGATCTGCGCGAAAGTGACACTGCTTACCGTCATGTAGAATCTACGTTCGGAATTTCTTTGTTCAGTGGGGAAACTCTGCTAACTTCTTTTGACTCTTTTGAACCCTCGAACTTTGAACTCTCCGATGGGATCGATGCGTTTTGGGGGGTTTTTTCTGATGTCGCTTTCGATCGCGTTGAAATTCGCGAAACCGTTGGCGGTATTGACGACGAAGGCTATCGAGCGTTTTACACGGGAACTGTGGCTAAGTCCGTCCCCGAACCATCCTTAATGTTGGGTTTGTTCGCCTCGATCGCCGTTGGCTGCTGTTTTCGCCCGTCGAAGCGATCGCCTGAAGATACAGGAGATGTCTAAACGCGATACAATTTGAACAGTCACAGTATTTGTAGGGGTAGTGCCCCCGTGCCTACCCCGTACAATTCTGCAATAAAAACTGATAACAGCGATCGCAATGCAAACTACCGATAAATTTGTTCCTGCCAAAGACAGCAACTTTCTCGGACAAAATCCCCACCTCGATACTTTACCTCCGGCGGGTTTTGATGACACGCACCCTCCCGAACAAAAGCATATCGATAAATGCGTGCACTGCGGGTTTTGTCTGTCCACTTGTCCTAGCTATCGCGTCATTGGTAAAGAAATGGATTCGCCGCGCGGACGCATTTACTTGATGGATGCGATTAAGAATGGCGAAACCGAACTCAATTCTACCACCTCTCAACACTTCGATACCTGCTTGGGATGCTTGGCTTGCGTCACCACTTGCCCTTCGGGAGTCGAGTACGATAAACTGATTGCGGCGACGCGACCTCAAGTCGAACGAAATATCCCGCGTAACTTAGGCGATCGCGCCATTCGTACCCTGATTTTTAATCTCTTTCCCTATCCCGATCGCCTGCGTTCTTTGCTGCCATTATTCTGGCTTTACCAGCGATCGGGGCTGCAAAATGTGGTGCGATCGACCGGGTTACTTCCCAAAGTTTCTCCCCGTCTGGCAGCAATGGAATCGATTTTACCTAAAGTGACGATCGACCCGTTTCAAGCCGATTTACCCGATATTTTGCCTGCGAAAGGGGAAAAACGCTATCGAGTCGGTATGATTCTCGGTTGCGTCCAACGGCTGTTTTTTCATCCCGTCAACGAAGCCACCGCGCGAGTCTTAACTGCCAATGGCTGCGAAGTCGTCATCCCCAAAACACAAGGCTGCTGTGCTGCCCTTCCTGCCCACCAGGGACAACAAGAACAAGCGCAGAATATCGCCCGACAAATGGTCGATGCCTTCGAGGGAACTGATGTCGATTATATCATCATTAACGCGGCGGGTTGCGGGCATACGCTTAAAGAATACGGGCATATTTTAGAGGGCGATCGCGACTACAAAGACAAAGGTGCAGCCTTCGCCAAACAGGTGCGCGACATCAATGAATTCCTGAGCGAAATTGGTTTAACCGCCCCCTTGTATCCCCTTACCGATGGCGATTTACCGCTAGTGTATCAAGATGCCTGTCACTTGTTACACGGGCAGAAAATTAGCGCCCCACCGCGACAGTTATTGCGGCAAATTCCAGGTGTTAAATTGAGCGAACCCATCGATGCTGCCTTGTGTTGCGGCAGTGCGGGCGTGTACAATATGTTACAGCCAGAAGTCGCCGACGAATTGGGTCAACAAAAGGTTGAAAACTTGGTCGCGACAGGGGCAAAAGCGATCGCTTCTGCCAACCCCGGCTGTTCCTTGCAAATCAAAAAACATCTAGCCCTGCAAGGAAAAACTTTACCCTTGTTTCATCCCATTGAGTTATTAGATTTATCCATTCGCGGCGAAAAATTACCTCTGCTGGTGGGGTAAACACGATCGCCCGGCTTCGTATTCTTTTTTGCATTCAATATGTAGGGGCGATTCGCGAATCGCCCCTACATTTATCTGTTGCACCAATACTGGAAAATGGTATGACAGATCTGATATTAATGGTAAAATAGGTGCAGGTCGTATTTGGTAATGGGAGCATCTCGCTCTCGCATTGTAAACAAACAGCAATTTTATGGCAAACCAACAACCGTTACTCGGCGCATCTCTCGACGAACTCACCGACTGGGTGCAACAGCAAGAACAACCCGCCTATAGAGGCAAACAACTGTATCAATGGCTGTACGATCGCGGGGCGCGATCGCTCTCCGAAATCACCGTTTTCCCCAAACAATGGCGGCAAGAAATGTCTGGTGTCGCCCTGGGACGATCGCGCATTCAACATCGATCGGTGGCTCCCGACGGGACAATTAAATACTTGCTAGAACTTGCCGACGGTAACATCATCGAAACCGTCGGTATTCCCACCGAAAAACGGCTGACGGTGTGCGTTTCTACCCAGGTCGGTTGCCCCATGGCTTGCGACTTTTGCGCCACTGGCAAAGGGGAATATATCCGCAACCTAGAACGGCATGAAATTGTCGATCAAGTCCTCACCGTGCGCGAAGAATTTCAGCGTCGCGTCAGCCATGTCGTGTTTATGGGCATGGGGGAACCGTTGCTCAATACCGACAACGTTTTAGACGCGATCGCCTCTCTCAACCGCGATCTCGGCATTGGGGCGCGATCGATAACTGTATCCACCGTTGGCATTCCCGGACGCATTCGTGCTTTCGCAGAAAACCAACTACAAGTTACTTTAGCAGTCAGCTTGCACGCCCACACTCAAGCCTTGCGCGAGCAGTTAATTCCCAGTGCCAAACATTATCCCATCGAAGATTTATTTGCTGAATGTCGCGACTACGTGGCTAAAACCGGACGGCGGATCACCTTTGAGTATTTACTCTTAGCCGAACTGAACGATAGCGTCGAACAATCCGCCGATCTAGCCCGTTGGTTGCGCGGTTTCCAATGTCACGTTAACCTAATACCATACAACCCGATTGTGGAAGTTGACTATCGACGACCCGATCGCCGCCGAGTGCGAGCCTTTGCCGAAGCGCTACAGCAAAAAAATATTGCCGTTAGCATTCGCTATTCTAAAGGTTTAGAAGTCGATGCCGCTTGCGGGCAACTGCGGGCGCAACAATCGTAACCATTCAGGGGGGTAGCGTGGTATGCTAAAGAGCATGGAAGAGAAAGTG
>CAKZKB010000672.1 GCA_937121005.1 uncultured cyanobacterium
AAGCGATCGCGGGGGGTATTTTCTTGGCTAAAATCTCCTGAAAGTGCCGCACCTGCAACAAACAAATTGGGATTTTCTAGGGCAATTAATGCCACGCCTCGCCCGCCTGTAGACAAACCGAGTAAGGTATTGTGCGATCCGGGTTGCAGCAGTCCGTGTCGGTTTTGTAGCGTCGGAATCAACCGTTCGCGCACGAATTGTCCTCCAGGAATGTCGTGCCATCGGTAAGCGGGATCGGTTTCGGGAAAAAAGGCACTTTCGTAGAGCGTAATGCCCATTTCGGGTAAAATTAAAGCATAACCGTATTTATCTGCATAGCCGACTAAATCGCTATTTTCAACCCAACTGCGACGGGAGAAATCCCAACCCGGAAGCACCAACAACGCCGGCCGATCGCCATTTTGGTTGTAGTCTGCGGGAATATACAAATCGTAGGCGATGCCGTCAATCTCTAGATTTTCGTGCCATCCAGATGCGAGTGCTGGTGCGGACACGATCGCCTCCTTGTCAAACCAGTTGCGAACAGAAACCTCGTCCAATTGTACTGGAACGAGGCCATCGAAGCTGGCGGCCGAGGGTGCGGGCGCACAACTGGCCAGGAAGAGAAGGGCGATCGCGATCGTTCTCGATCGTGCTAAGGTCATTTAGTTACTGCGTGCTGGAGATCCAACTATGAAAAAGTACGTCTGCACGGTTGGCGGCTACGTCTACGATCCCGAAGCTGGGGATCCCGATAGCGGTATCGAACCGGGAACGGCATTTGAAGATATTCCCGACGACTGGGTGTGTCCGGTGTGCGGTGTTGGGAAAGAGGACTTCGAGCCCGAAGAGTAACGAGGTCAAGTCGCTTCGCTCCAAATTCAGAATTCAAAATTCAGAATTAAGACCTCTGGCTAAAGTCCAGAGGCTTGAGTCCTTCTCTTCCTCTCCCTCAGAAGAAGAGGGGGAGAGGCTTGTATCCGAGATTTTCGGGTCACGATCGCGATCGTCGGTGTCGATCGGGGCACGGAGGAGCCTCGAGGGATCCTTCCAACCAACCGATGGCTTGTTGCAAGCGAGGAAGTGCTTCTTCAGGACGATCGCTGAGCAAAAAGACGATCGCCGCCGCGATTTGCTCTTTGGCTCGTGCCGAGGGGTTAGACTTGAGGCGATGCCAATCTCGCTCGGCCAGGGCCAGGCGTTCGCTCAAGGCGCGAGCCAGTTCGAGATCGCTTAGGGCGGCGATGGCGCTCAACTTGGGGTCGGCAATCGTTTTATCGAATTCTAGGGGCGATCGAGCCATCAGGTTGACCTTGGTGGGAGGGTAACGTACTGACAATTTTAGCAAAATGGCGTTCGTTGTTGTTCCTCGATATGCTCCACTCCGATGGCTTTGAGCATGGTGCGAAACTTAGCAGAGGTCTCGGCCAGTTCCGTCTCGGCGGTGGATCCGGCCACGACTCCGGCTCCCGCATACAACCGCAGCCGCCGCCCTCGGGCTTCGCCGCAGCGAATGGTGACGGCCCACTCGCCATCGCCCCGGCGATCGACCCAGCCCACCATGCCCGCGAAATAGCGACGGGCGAAGGGGTCGATGTCGTGAATGGCAGCATAGGCACTCTGGCGGGGCGTACCGCAGACGGCCGGGGTCGGATGCAGGGCCAAAGACAGGGACAGGGCGCAGGTCTCGCGATCGCGTAACGTCCCCTGAATGCGGGTAGACAGGTGCATCATGGTATCGGTTTCGAGAATGGAGGGCGCGGCAGGCACGTCCAACTCCCGACACAGGGGACTGAGGGTGTCGGCGATCGCTTCGACCACCAGGGCGTGCTCGCGCCGATCTTTGTCGGAATTCATCAAGGCTACGGCTCGAGTGCGATCGGTGAGGGCATGGCCGCTCAGAGGCGCGGATCCGGCCAGGGGATTGGTTTCGACTTGCATCCCCCGACGGCGAACGAGCAGTTCGGGACTCGCACCCACCAGCCAATGAGAATTTTTCTTGTTCTTTGGAGACAAGTTTATCAAATAATTGTAGCCGTGTCGGTTGGCGCGAGCGAGGTTGGCAAGCAGTTCGCTCGGATCGGTTGGGGTGGAAAACGACAGTTCTAAGGAGCGCGACAGCACGATTTTGAGCAATTGGGCGCGATCGATGCGCTCGAGGGCCCGATCGACTCCCTGCATATAAATCGCGGGTTCTGGAATCGCTTGCAGCGTATAATTTTTCTTGTTAAAATTGGCGAATGTTGCTGCCGGATCCACCTTGGCGAGCGGCCCGGCACGATGGAGGCGATCGGGAACGAACAGTTGCACTGTCGCCGTGTCATCGAAGGGAATTGCCCCCATTAACGGTAAATTGGACGGAGACTGTTTGTCCAGCAGGGCGGCGGCCTGTTGCGGGAGCTCCCGATACTCAGTTGCAATTGATAAAGTTTCTCGAATTTCACGGGCAAAAAAAGTTTGCATGGGAGTCGCGAAAAAACAAGATGTCTCGCGATCGCACTCTGATAGCAGCTGCCACGCATCCCTTGGCGGGCTCGATCGATTTGCAGGAGATGTTGTCCTCATCAGATGGCAATGTACGTCTAATATCGAGCCTATCTTATCTAGGTGGCGGGAGGGAAACTCCCGGTAGATTTGACTCTCTTGGTGTCCGTTCCCTTGCTCCCGAGCTCGACACTAGACTTAACGCACGTCTTCAGTGGTGGTAGACGTACTGTTGAGGACGGCTTGAATGCTGAGATCGAGACTTTCGGCGCTAAAGGGTTTGGTCAGGTATTCTGTGGCCCCAGCCATTTGGCTCTGGACGCGATCGAATACCCCTTTGCGGGCGGTGAGCATGACAATGGGTAAGCGCTCGAACTGCGGGATCTGGCGCACGGTGCGACATAAGGCAAACCCGTCGATATCGGGCATGGAGATATCGAGCAGCAAGACATCGATTTGGTGCTTGTAAATGAGGTTGAGGGCCTCTTTGGCATTGCTGGCGACGAGGACGCGATAGCGATCGCCTAAGACTTGGTGAATCACCCGTTGGGTAATCGCGCAATCATCCACAGCGAGCACGGTGGGCGTTCGGCTAGAACTCGAAAACATGACGGTACTCAACAAATTCCCTATTTATTCCATTGTGAGCGAGAAAACGCTCGGGCAAACAAAACTTTAACTTTCTCTAAGCGATCGCCCTGTCACAACTTTCCCCTGCAAACACCCTGCGGACGCGATCGCTCGATTTCGGTCGCTAACCAAACCTGATGGCCGGACTGTCCTTTAGGTTTACATATCTTTACAAGATTGTCAACTCGGCGCGATCGACGAAACCCCCAACCCAGGTCATTCCGGGGTTGGGGGACTCATTGTCTGCCGATAGATAGAACCTTCTCGAGCTCGTGTCAAGTAAACGAGGCGATCTTTACTGGGCGTTGATGTTTGTGAAGTTTGTGTAATGACGTTAAATTGTAAACAAATGTAACAAACAGGATAACTCAAATCTAGCTGGAAGCCTCAGTTTTGCGATCGGGAATCACATAAATCATGCCCGATACGACTGTTAACCCCACTGCGATCCAAAAGGAAATTAAGGCGATCGCGTCCCAATTCCCCGCTAGAGGCGCGATTAATAAAGCAATGGCGATAATTTGGGATACGGTTTTTAGCTTTCCCCAGATATTCGCCCCCGAAATTTGCGGTTGCGCGACGCGCCAACCCGCGATCGCCATTTCGCGGCCGATGATAATAAATACTGCCCAAGCGGGAATTTGTTGCAATTCTACCAACGCCAATAGAGGCGCAATAACCAATAATTTATCGACTAACGGATCGAGAAACTTGCCCAGATCGCTGACTTGGTTGAAGCGACGGGCAACATAGCCATCGAGCCAGTCAGTGAGTGCCGCCACGAGGAAAATTGCCGCCGCGATCGTCCGTTGGGTGGCATCGGGGGCAGACAAACAGTAGAGAATAAAGGGAATTCCCAACAAACGAGAAATGGTGATCCAGCTAGCAACAGTCATATCAACGAACAACGAACAACGAACAACGAACAATTTTTCTGGCTAAGGTCGCGAATGGGTTTTCCTTCTCCCCTACAAACAGAGGAGGCTGGTATCTGCGATCGGGGACGCAGTTCGATCGGATGTACCGAAAGATGAGATCGTTTGTGCGATCGCCAAAAATAGGATACACTGAAAACTGGTAGAGATCGAGACTCTAAAGTTTAGATGGTAGAAGAAAAACGCTCCTTGAACTTTTTCGGCCTATGGAACATGAATGTCGGCTTTTTTGGCATTCAATTCGGCTGGGCCTTGCAAATGGCCAATATGAGCGCTATTTTCGAGCGCTTGGGTGCTTCAGCCGAAGAAATCCCCATTTTGTGGCTGGCTGCACCGCTTACGGGGTTAGTCGTGCAACCGATCGTCGGTCAGATGAGCGATCGAACCTGGGGCCCCCTGGGGCGGCGGCGACCCTACTTTTTAGCCGGGGCGATTTTTAGTTCCCTGGCGTTGTTGGTGATGCCCCATTCGAGTTCCCTGTTGATGGCAGCACTATGCCTGTGGGTTCTCGATACTTCTAATAATATCAGCATGGAGCCGTTTCGGGCCTTTGTCGGCGATTTGCTGCCCGACGATCGCCGCACGCAAGGCTTCGCCATGCAGAGCTTTTTTATCGGTGCGGGATCGGTCATTGCTTCTATTTTACCCTGGTTTCTCAGCCACGTTCTCGAAATTGACAATACTGCTGCCACCGGACG
>CAKZKB010000673.1 GCA_937121005.1 uncultured cyanobacterium
TTGATGGCATTCCCGACATCATCCGAGATTTCGGCGATCGCTTTGCCACCGAATATATTGTCGGCGACTGGAATAACGACGACAAAGATGAAGTCGGCTACCGCATTGGTACGGAACTGTTTATCGATATCGATGGCGATGGCAAACTGGATGAGGTTCGCGACATCACCGTGACTCCTCCAAACGCGATCGAACCGGAAGAGGGAATCGACGAGATCCTAACCGGGGACTGGAACGGTGACGGAACTCCAGACACCGCTTCCCGCCGAGGTTGGCAGTTAGAACTCGATACCGACGGCGACGGCGAAACCGAGACGATCGCCTTCGGTTATGGAGTCCACACCGACGAAAACAACGAACCCCCGACGATCTTGACTGGCGATCGTACCTATACCGAAGATACGCCATTGAATTTACGCGATCGTCTGGTTGTCGATTTCAATGGCGACGAACGGACGATCGACCAGAAAATTCTCGTCCGCGACGATGACGGCGACACCCTGACGGTGACGCTAACCTTGTCCGATCCCGCCGCAGGGGAATTAACGACCCCCGAAAATGCCGTTTACGATCCCGAAACCGGAACCTGGACGGCGACGGGTTCGGCGGCCGAAGTTAACCAATTGTTGGCGGATTTACAGTTCGTTCCGGCGGCGGATTACGATGACAATTTGGCGATCGCGGTTAACGTAAATGATGGGGATGAAGACGCGATCGGTAGCATCAGTTTAGTCGCAAAAAAGACCAATGACGCACCCAACTTACAAGTTGAAACCGTCCAACAATGGGTACGTCAATTGGGGTCGGTGAATTTTGAGAATGGCACAGATATCGCGATCGATGCCGACGGCAACATCTTCTTAACTGGATGGATAAACGGTGATATCGATGGTAATATCTTCCAAGGTCGTTCTGGCGTTCCCGGTAACACAGGCGATGGGTTACTGGTCAAGTACGATCGCGAGGGTAACAAACTCTGGACGAAGACCCTCGGTTCGGCTAACGACGAAGCCTTTGAAGGTGTTGTCACCGACAGCGAAGGTAATGCCTATGTCGTCGGAACGAATAAGGCTTCCCTCAATGGCGAACCCCATCTCGGCAGTGCCGATGGTTTCTTTGCCAAATACGATCGCGATGGTAACATTGTTTGGTCGCATCAAATTGGCACGACCGAACACGATACGCTCAACAAAATTGTCACTGATGGGAATGGCAACTTCTATACCGTCGGGGCAACGGCGGGGTTAATGAACGGATCGAAAACCCATCACGGACACGATGCGTTAATCCAAAAATGGGATAGCGACGGTAACTTGTTGTGGACGCGACAATTGACTTCTACCCTGTCGAGTTCTAGCCAGGCCCTCGATGCTGTTTTTGATGCCGAAACAGGCGACATTTTCATTACTGGATTTGCCACTGGGACTCTCGATGGCGAAACCCCTTCGGGTAGTCACGATCCGTTTGTGGCCCGTTACGATCGCGATGGAAATCTCATCTGGAACCGTCAGTTTGGAACCGATGGTTCCGATGTTGCAGAAGCGATCGACATCGACAGTGAAGGAAACCTCTACGTTTCTGGTAGTTTCGGTCAAGGAACGGAAAATATTGTTGCCAAATTCGATCGCGATGGTAACTTGCAATGGACGGAAAAATTTGCAGGCGAAAACGGTGCTGGTGGAAGCGGCGATCGTGCTTATGGTTTGGGAGTCGATAGTAACGACCAAATTTATGTCACCGGACATACGGCTGGGTCGCTAGATGGCAACCAATACGCCGGGACGATCGATGCTTTTATTAGCGGCTTCGACAGCAATGGAAACCAAAACTGGAGCCAACAATTCGGCTTCCCCAGTTGGGATTCCTTGTATCAATTGGTATTTGATGATGAGAACAATATCTATGTCTCTGGGTCGGTTTCTGGTGCGTTAGCTGGACAAACTCATGCGGGTTCTATCGATCCGTTCTTTGCTAAATACTCCCACACCCAAACCTATACCGAAGATACGCCTCTCGATCTCACTGGAATCTTTGTCAACGATGCCGATGCTAAAGACACCATCACCGTAACCCTAACTCTCGACGATCTTAACGCTGGCATTCTCGATGCCACTGCATCCGGCGACGCAACCGTTACCTTTGAAAATGGCGTACTCACGGTTAGCGGAAATGCCACCGATGTCAATGCGACATTGGAAACCTTGCAATTTGTTCCCGCCGAAAATTACAACAGTGACGTAACGATTTCCACTACGGTTACGGATGGGAATATTGAAAACGCGATCGTCGGTCAGACGATTACTTTGAAGGGTGAAGCTGTCAACGATGCCCCCAAACTTAACACCGTAAAAACCTTCTTCGGCGAAGATGTCAATCCCGATGGCAATGATTCACCCCTTGCTAACACACCCAACACCGATGCCGCTTACAACGACTTTGTTGCCAAGCTAGACAGCATCAGCGTCGAAGACTTAGAAAGTTTCGCCCATGGCGACAAACCCGATACCTTCACCTTTGGCAGCGAAACTGCTACCCTTTCCGGCGGTGTTGTCAACATTCGCGACTTCTCCACAGGTAACTATCACAATGCAGGTACTTATCCACATTCGGGAGATAAGTATCTCTTCCAGATTGGAGAAGATGCAGAATCGTTTACCATCAACTTTGACAGTCCTCAATCTGCCTTTGGTTTCTCCGCAACCGATATCGCTGATGCTGGCGGCGAACTCATCCTGACGTTGCATCGCGAAGATGGTAGCAGCGAAGAAATTACGGTTCCTAATCAAGCAGGTAGCGGTGGATCGTCCTTCTTTGGGACGATCGACGAAGAAAATCCCTTCGTGGCGGTGACGCTAACCAATACCCACGCGGCGGTAGATACCTTCGCCTACGATAACTTCATCATTGGCGACGTGAAACCCACTGCCAACTTCCCCGAAGCAGCAACGGAAAATCAACCCATCGAGATTTCTTATCAGGATTTAAACGCGATCGCGATCGTTCAAGACAGCGAAGGCGATAATGTTGATTTTGTTGTGGAGACGATCGAATCGGGAACCCTAACTGTCAATGGGAACGCGATCGTTCCTGGTGTCACCACCATTTCCGAAGGCGATAAGTTAGTCTGGATTCCCGATACCGTCGGCGATGCGATTCCCGCGTTTAGCATCAAAGCCACTGATGGCGAAGCGACTTCTAATGCAGTCACGGTGAAGCTGGGTGTTGTCCCTGGAAAAACTGCCGAATTTTTCAACCCCAATACTCCATATCTCAGCTTCAATGACAGCCCTTTCAAAAAGTCACAATTCTCCTACTTCCATCTCGAAGACTTTGAAGATGGAGCCTTGAACGTACCGGGTGTCACCGCTTCCAGTGACATTATTGTTACTCCCGATATACCCTGGAGTGATTCCGTCGATGGTGATGACGGCTGTATTGATGGTTTTGGCCGCCTAGGTCACAGTCTCGTAACAGCAGACAACTCTTTAACAGTCACTTTCGACAAAGACGTTCTCGGTGAATTACCCACTCACGTCGGTATTGTCACCACTCACACAAGCAATGTCAATAATGCTGTCCAGCTAGAAGCCTTTGACGAAAATGGTCATTCCCTCGGTATCGTAACGACTGAAGAACTCTACCAAGCATCTGAAGGGCTGACCAGTGCCGATCGTTTCCTCGGTGCAAAATTCGAGACGGGAATTGCCAAAATTGTCTTAACTGCCACCAAACCGCTACCCGCAGGATGGGAGTTCGATCACCTGCAATTCGGCCGCGAAGGCGTACCGCCAGAACCCGTATCCCCTCAACTCATTGCCCGCAGCAGCTTGGGAGTTCACTCTTGGGCCTTCGATTCAGACCTCAACGAGTGGCAACAACTCCCCGCCCTAATTCCTTTAAGTGATGCCAGTGGATGGGGTAAACCTCAATACTACTCCACGATCCAAACCGCCGATCTTACGGGCGACGGACGTGCCGAACTCATTGCCCGCAGTGGTTTGGGTATTCATACCTGGACGTTTGACTCCACACTTCGCAAGTGGATACAAATTCCTTCGCTTCTCCCCCTCAGCGATGCGTCAGGATGGGGCAACTACCAATACTACTCCACCATTCAAACCGCCGATCTCACCGGGGACGGACGTGCCGAACTTATTGCCCGAGGGGGTGCGGGAGTTCACGCTTGGAGTTTCGATAGCGATCGCGGAGAATGGGTACATTTGCCCGATGTCCTACCCTTAACTGATGTGTCGGGATGGAACCAACCTCAATACTACTCCACCCTCCAAACCGCCGATCTCACCGGGGACGGACGTGCCGAACTTATTGCCCGAGGGGGTGCGGGAGTTCACGCTTGGAGTTTCGATAGCGATCGCGGAGAATGGGTACATTTGCCCGATGTCCTACCCTTAACTGATGTGTCGGGATGGAACCAACCTCAATACTACTCCACCCTCCAAACCGCCGATCTCACCGGGGACGGACGTGCCGAACTTATTGCCCGAGGGGGTGCGGGAGTTCACGCTTGGAGTTTCGATAGCGATCGCGGAGAATGGGTACATTTGCCCGATGTCCTACCCTTAACTGATGTGTCGGGATGGAACCAACCTCAATACTACTCCACCCTCCAAACCGCCGATCTCACAGGTGACGGACGTGCCGAACTCATCGGCCGCGGGAGTGCGGGAGTTTACGCTTGGACGTTCGATCCCGACCTTAACCAATGGCAAGCATTACCCTTCGGCCCCGCATTGAGCGATGGGGTAGGATTTGGCAGTCATCCTTACTATTCCACGATCCAAACCGCCGATCTCACGGGTGACGGACGCGACGAACTCATGGTTCGCAACGCCTATAACCTTATCGCTTGGACGTTCGATCCCGACCTCAACCAATGGCAGCAATTACCTCTCGGCCCAGAATTTAACGATGTACGCGGCTGGAACGGACATCCTTACTATTCCACCATTACTGCAATTTCCCAAACAGCACCTCCCGCAAACAAACGTCCGATCTTGAGCCAAATCGACCTAACTAAAGAAGTGACGGATGGCTACCCCTTAACCGTTTCCTACGCAGAACTTCTCGCCGCTTCCAACGCCTCTGATGCGGATGGCGATACCATCTCCTTCATTGTCGAAACGGCCGATAGCGGTACTATCACCGTCAACGGGAACGCGATCGTCCCTGGCAAAACCACCATTTCCGAAGGCGATACCCTCACCTGGATTCCTAACCAAGCGGGCGACAACGTTCCTGCTTTCACCCTCAAAGCAACGGATGGCGAACTGGTTTCCGATACCGCCGTCGCCGTGACCATGGCAGTGGCATCTCGTCAAGATATTCAGGTCAATACCTACACCGAAGACTCGCAACATCAACCCGCGATCGCCTCGTTTAAAGATGGCGGTTATATTGTCACTTGGCAATCTGAAGGGCAAGATGGTAGCAGTTACGGCATCTATTCTCAACGCTTCGATGCCAACGGTCAACCTGTGGGCGAAGAAACGCAAGTCAACACCACTACTTATAGCCTGCAATGGTTCCCTGCTGTCACGACTTTAGAAGATGGTAGTTACGTCATCGCTTGGGAAGCAAACGCCCAAGATAGTCATGGTTATGGCATTATTGCCCAGAAATTCGACGCACAAGGAAACCCTGTCGGTGACGAGATCGTTGTTAATACTCATATTACCCACCACCAACGCAAACCCGCGATCGCTACTTTAGAGAATGGCAATTTTGCTGTTGTCTGGCATTCCTTCTCTCAAGATGGCGACAGTAATGGCGTTTACGGACAAGTGTTCGATCTCGATGGTAACAAACTTGGCAGCGAATTTGCGGCCAATAACCAAACCGATGGCTATCAAGCCGAACCTGCCATAACCGCAATTTCTGATGGTTTTATCGTCACCTGGCATTCGGAAAACCAAGATGGTAGCGAAGCAGGTATTTTCGCCCGCGAGTTCGACAATGCCGGAAACGCGATCGCCCCTGAATTTGCCGTTAACAGCCACACCAACGAATCTCAATCCTATCCCGCGATCGCCACCTTCTCCGATGGTAGCTACATCATTACTTGGCAGTCGGAAGACCAAGATGGCAGCAGTTATGGCATCTTCGGACAGCGTTTCGATGCCAACAATACCCCCATTGGTGGCGAATTTCGCATCAACACAACGGCAACCAGCCACCAAATCAACCCTGCCGTAACAACGCTTCCCGATGGTGGCTTTGTCACCACCTGGCAATCTCACAAACAAGATGGCAGTAGTTACGGCATTTTTGCCCAACAATTCGACAGCCAAGGCAATCCCGTCGGTGAAGAATTTCAAGTTAACACTAAATCTAGCGGACATCAAGGTTTGCCCGTTATCACTACCCTAGCGGACGGACGTTACGCGATCGCGTGGAAATCTGATTCAGGTCAAGGTCTCATTCGCGATGTTTTTGTCCAATCTTTCAGTAGCAATCTTCCCGAAGCTACTGAGACAAACAATGCCATTCCCGAACTCAGTGTAATTAACTTCACGACCGCCAATTACCAGCATTCGGGTAGCACCGACCCGATTACCGAAGGCTGGGCTTCTGACATATTTAATGGTAATATTTCTGGTGCAGTCAATGATAACGGAATTGAAGTCTGGAGTACGGTGGATAATTCCAGCGAACGCTACTCTGGGGCAAATTACAGGCGGTATCCAAGCAGTACGCAAAATGCCTTAGCTACTGAAAACGGTTGGAAGCTACAAGCCAACCTCAAGCTAACCGGAGAAAACGGTACTCCTGATGCCGTGATGTTGCTATATCGCAACACTATGAACGGCTATCAACTTCAGTTTGGTTTCAACGACGATGGCGACGTTCTCGTTCACTGGCTGACTAATGAAGGTGGTATAACCCACACTCTCACTGGAGTCTCTGCTAATGAATATCACGACTACACAATGGTATTCGATCCTGAAACGGATACGGCGAAATTGTTGGTCGATGGCGAGGAGAAACTATCTCAGTATGCGGGCTATGATGCAAGCGGACTGTTCTCAGAAACAGCTTCTGGTAGCCTTGTTTTGTGGGGATCTGGTTCTGGAGTCGGACAAGGATCGGCCTACTGGCAATCTGTCGAATTCGAGACCCTGAAACCGCAACCGACGGCACACCAACCCTACACCATTTCCTACGCCGAATTGCTGGCAGCTTCCAATGCCAAAGATGGCGACGGCGACGACATCGGTTTCCTCATTGACAGCATCGGTTCGGGAACCCTAACTGTCAATGGCGAACCCGTTCAAGCTGGCGTAACCACCCTTTCGGCGAGCGATGAATTGGTCTGGATTCCCAATACGGCTGGCGATGCAATTTCGGCGTTTAGCGTCAAAGCAACCGACGGTAAAGCGACTTCCAATGCGGTGGAAGTGAAGCTAGATGTCACCCCAATTCCGGCCGTAATTACCGTTAGCAATACCAAGGACAGCGGACCCGGTAGCTTGCGAGAAGCCATTGAATTGGCGAACAAAAATCCCGATACCACCACCATTATCTTCGACATTCCCACCACCGATCCCAACTACGATCCGGTGACGGGTGCGTTTACCATCCAACCCGAATCGGGATTCCAGTCAATAACCTCGCCTGTCGTTATCGACGGTACTACGCAATCGGGTTACACCGACAAACCTGTTATCCAAATTGATGGTGGCAATACGAATACATACGGACTGTATATCTCAGCAGGAGATAGTACCGTTCTTGGTTTGGCGATCGGCGGCTTCGATCATGGAATTCGTTTGCAAGGTGAAGGTAACAACACCATTAAAAACAACTTCATCGGAACCACAGCAGATGGTAAAGACTCATTAGGTAACAATTACGGTATTGTTGTTGTCTCTAGTGCTAATATCATCAAGAATAATTTAGTCTCTGGAAATAACATTACCGGAATTCGCTTGACTGGTAGTAATGCCACTCAAAACCAAATACTGGGGAACCTAATTGGTACGGATATCACTGGAATCCAAACTCTAGGCAATGGCAAGTATGGCTTACGCCTAACTTCGGCAAGCGAAAACATTATTGGTGGCATACATCAAGAAGACAGCAATATCATTGCGGGTAATCGTGGCCGTGGACTTGAACTCAATTCTTCGACAAACAACCAAATTTTAGGAAACACGGTTTCTCTAAACAAAACAGGTGGGATTAACCTCTTTGACTCAGAAAACAATCAAATTCAAGGAAACACAGTTTTTCAAAATAGTGATGGAATTTACCTTTCCTCTTCGACAAACAACCAAATTCAAGGAAACACAGTTTTTCAAAACGATCGCTATGGAGTTTTCTTCTATTCCTCGACAGGCAACCAAGTTCTAGGTAATGCCATTGGTACTGACGAAACTGGAGCGCAAAACTTAGGGAATGGTGATGATGGCATACGCCTCTGGATTAACAGCAGTAATAATACTATTGGTGGTGATACAATTGGTTCGGCCAATATAATTGCTTTCAACGGCAGCCAAAATTCTGGCAGTGGAGTCAATTTTACCAGCACTGCTGACACGGGAAATTCCATTATCGGTAATAGCATCTATTCTAATTCCGAGTTTGGAATTGAGATTTATGGTGGCAGCATAAACGATCTGGGAGACAGCGACACCGGAGCCAACGATCGCCAAAACTTCCCGGTGTTGTCCACTGCTACCACTGACTCTACCACCACCACAATTGTAGGCTCTCTCAACAGTACGCCAAACGAGACATTCCGGGTCGAATTCTTCGCCAACCCCGACAATTCCGGTCAGGGTCAAACCTTCCTTGGCTACCAAAACGTCACCACAGACGCGAATGGCGATACCAACTTCTCCGTAGAGTTTCCGGCGGTTCCGGCGGGTCAATTCATCACCGCCACCGCCACCGATTCTGATGGCAACACCTCCATGTTTTCACAAGCGATTCCTGTCAGCTACATTCCTGCCAATTCCGCTCCGGTTCTCACTACTATCTCCACCTTTACCGGAGCCACTGAAGGCGAACCCTTCACCATTGCTTACGCCGATTTAATTGCGAAAGCCAACGCCACCGACGCAGACGGCGATCCGCTCTCCTTTGAAATTACCGCGATCGATTCTGGTACGCTGACCAAAAACGGCACAACCGTCACCCCCGGAACCGCGATCGCGGCTGGAG
>CAKZKB010000674.1 GCA_937121005.1 uncultured cyanobacterium
GACATTGATTGTCCGCGATCGCCACTCCTAACATATCGATCGCTTCGCTATAATAGCGATAAGCAAAGCCAGAATCGAAGACACCGCGAACGGCAATTCCATCTCGATAGCGAGTTTGGATAGTATCGACGATGGTTTGGTCGGAGAACACGAATAACGCTAAATTGATGCTGTTGTTGGCGCGATCGAGGGCTTGCGATATCAGTCCGTTGGTCGTTTGCGATCGCGGTACGGTGGAGGAAGATGGCGAAAACCGCACCGAAATTAACGAGTCGCCAACGGTGACATTTTGGGTCGATCGCGGTGTTTTTTGGATGCCAAACTTGCTGTCGGTTTTGCCAGCAGGGCCGTCGCCCCACATGAGGTTAAATTCTTCTGTCAAAATCGTTGCAATTTGGGCATTTTCAATTAAAACTAAATTATTAGCATTGCCCCGACTGACGGGCAAATCGAAATCGCCGTGAACGCCAGATGTGGTAAAATTAGCAGAAGTGACGATCGCGGTCTTGCCATCGACAACAACAAATTTATGGTGCATCAAGCCGCTTCCTTTCGAGCCATCGGCGGTGTCATCGATAACCGGAATCCCCGCTTCGCGTAAAATGGTTAAAGCATCGCTTTGGCTCAATTCCGACGAACTGAGTTCGCCATCTGCATCGGTATCGGCGAAGGCGAGAAATGCTTCGTATCGATCGCGATCGCGGCGATCCAATGCGGCAATTTCGGACTCGGAAAAGTCCCCCCAAGACCGAGAATAGGTATTTTCAAGAATGACTCTCACTCGCACGCCTGCATTGGCGCGATCGACCAGCGATCGGGCAATATTCGGCAAGCGAAACTCTTGCACCGCCACGTCAACGCTAGTGGTTGCAGAGGCGATCGTCTCGATAATAATGGCTTCTAAATTGTCTCCCGGACGCACTTGCTGGCGGTAGGGTTCGGTATAGCGATCGGCGAGATTGTGATTGAAATAAACCTTAACAAACGGATCTTGCGGGAGGGGCAGTAATTCGTCTACTTCTGGTGTAGAATGAGATTCGGGCTCGAATACCGAACAGGATCCGATCCCGATCGTCAGTAGAATTATGCCCAGAGAACGAGCAATTGTAGATGCAAACATGGCAAATTGCCGCGATCGTTCCGAATAGAAAACGAGTGAAGAATTACCCTCACCCCAAACCCCTCTCCCCAGGGAGAGGGGCTTC
>CAKZKB010000675.1 GCA_937121005.1 uncultured cyanobacterium
GCCGTCGCACGGCTAACCGTGTTGTTGCGAACCACTGTCGCCGCTTGCAAATTGACATCGGCATCGGCGATCGCGTCGGCAGCCGCATCCGTTCGTAGAATAAACGTATCGCTTGTAGGAGAACCAGCGAGACGATCGCGCTATCTTTGGTTTGAGTCAGTCTACGGCTCTACACTGGACGATCGCGATCGAATTAACCTCCCTCTAAAGGTACAAGATTTCTCTGGGACGCAGATGGTACGCTTTACTTAATGGATTGAGTAAGACAATATTGTTCTTCTTTCGATAGAGGCAATCTCGATCTGCTACCGATACACTTCAGTTAGCTCTCATTGAAATCGGCTAAAAATCTTTGTTATTAAAGACCGATAAGCCAATTCTAATTCTAAGGGCGTATTTTTCAACAAGATTTATCTACAAGGTGCAAATTATGCGCGATGCAAATTGTTCTCGTCTCAAAGTCGTATTTCCGTTGTTCGGCATGACGGCTGTAGCGATCGCGGGTTGGATGCCATCAGTGCAAGCGGCCAGTCCGGGGTTTTCTTCTCCAGAAAACAAGCAGCCAGAGATGCCAATTTCTGTAAAAACAGATGCGATCTCTAAATCGAGCGATGGCATCGAATTTAGCACCGATCTGGAGGATTTAAACCTCGCCCAAGACACCGAACCTGCCCCCGATGCACCCGAAGAACCGTTCGAGATCGATACAGAGGATGTCGAGGTCGGTCGAGCGACGCGATCGGGATCGAGCTACATTGGCATTGGCGGCAACCTCGGCATTGGCGATGGGGATACAGCGTTAGGCGAAACCAGTTTTTCGGTTTTCAGTAAAGTTGGTTTGACTAGCAATATTTCGGTACGTCCTTCGGTTTTAATTGAAGACGATCCGACCATTTTATTACCCCTCACTCTCGATTTTACTCCAGGCGTGACGGAGACAAGCGCAGAGATAACCGACGACATCAACTCCAAAGTCGCTCCTTTTATTGGTGCGGGGGTTGCCATTTCTGCGGGAGACGATAGTTCGGTGGATCTTCTAGCCACTGGAGGCGTAGATATTCCCCTCAGCGATCGCTTTACTGCCACCGCCTCTATCAATGCGTCGCTATTCGACAATCCGGCCGTGGGATTGTTGCTCGGAATTGGTTACAATTTCCGGTAGGTTGTTGATGCGCTGTTCGCTGAAAAGATCTTGACCGTCGTGCCGGGATATGCTAGAGTAAGAAGGTTTGCCCAAAATCGACCCAAGTATTGCCATGGCTGTACCCAAGAAGAAAACCTCAAAGACGAAACGCGATCGCCGCAGAGCGCACTGGAACCGCAAAGCCTCCCTAGAAGCGCAAAAAGCCCTCTCCCTGGGCAAATCCATCCTCACCGGCCGCTCCAGCTTCTACTATCCCACCGACGAGGACGAAGATGATGAAGAGTAGGTGTGAGGTATGAGGTATGAGGTTCGAGGGGTGAGGAAGTAGGTATTAGGGATTAGGTTTTAGGTATTAGGGAGGGTACGAGGATTTAACTCGACACCAATCCCCACATCTCCTTGTCCCCTTGTCTCCCCCTCCCCTTGTCCCCTTCTCCGAAAACTGGTCACGGGTCACTGGTCACTGATTCCCCAAGACGGGCTTCCGGTAAGATAAACATGGCATCGCCAAAGGAATAGAAGCGATAGTCGTTAGCGATC
>CAKZKB010000676.1 GCA_937121005.1 uncultured cyanobacterium
GCCCGCGATCCGATCGCCAGAGGTATTGCTCATTGCTCATTGCTCATTGCTCATTGCTCATTGTTCATTGTTCATTGTTCATTGATTCGACATCAGGCCACAAACGTGTCGTGCGGCGCAAGCTGCGAAACGTGCCATTTCCTAAAATTAAATGGTCGATAATTGGCAGATCCAAAAAGTTCGCCCCGTCGAGGAGGCGGCGGGTTAAATCGAGATCTTCGGGACTCGGTTCCACGCTGCCAGTGGGATGGTTGTGAGCGACGATCGCCTGCGTTGCACCATGGCGAATGGCTTCGCGAAAAATATCGCGGGGCGAAGCTAGGGTTTCCGTTGCCGTACCGATCGTAATCGCACGAGTGGCGATCGCTCTATTTTTAATATCGAGAGACACCACTGCAAACTTTTCGCGATCTTGCCACATCAACTCGCTCGAAAGTAGGGCCGCGGCCGCCTCTGGACTGGTAATTTCCGGGCGATCGTCGGGTCGGGTTTGAAACACTCGCTTTCCCAACTCGATCGCCGCCAAAATTGCCGTCGCCTTGGCTGGCCCCACTCCCGGAACCTGCATCAATTCACCCGCTTCGATATCGCGCAAAACCGAAAGCGGTTCGCGTTGGTGGGCGGCGAGTTGCTGCAAAATATACTGACCCAAACCTACGGCCGATAGCTTTCCCGGCCCCTGTCCGGTGCCCAGCAAAATGGCCAGCAACTCCGCCGTAGACAAAATTTTTGCCCCACCCGCCAGCAGGCGTTCCCGAGGGCGTTCGCTACTCGGTAAATCGGCAATTCTCAGGTGATAAGTCACATCAATTTTGGATTTTGGATTTTGGATTTTGGATTGACCCCTCGGAAATTGGTAATTGGTAATTTGGCGATGGGTAATTGGCGATGGGTAATTGGTTGTTCCTCACACCTCGCACCTCATACCTCATACCTCGCACCTCATACCTCACCCCTAACTTCCCAACAAGCGGGCAATTTCCTCGGACTCTTTTGGCGGCAGATCCGGAGGATTTTGGCGGCTGTCGGCAATCAACCAACTGAGGGCAGCCGATTGTACGTCGATCGCGGCCCCAGTTTTATCCACGCAGTAGCGACCGAAGACCAACTTATCCAGGAGGCGAATGCCCGGCCCCAGACGAGAATACTCGAAGATGACGCTGTTTTCCACCGTCGCCCCCTGACAGATGCGACAGTTGGGGCCGATCGCGCTCGGGCCGATAATCGTGGCCCCATCTTCAATGCGGGTCATAGCTCCAATATAAACCGGGCCGCGCACGTTCACTTTGTCCCAATTGACGGCAGCGTTCAACCCCGTATAAACACCGGGTGCGACTTGTTTGCCGGGAATGGGAACGTTTTTGATTTCTTGGTTGAGCACCCCGCGCACGGCTCGCCAGTAGTCGGGCACTTTACCAATATCGACCCATTGGAAATCCATTGTCAAGCCGTAAAAGGGCGCACCGATTTCGATTAGTTTGGGGAACAAGTCGCCACCAATGTCAAATTTTTCCCCAGAGGGAACGTAGTTTAAGACTTCAGGCTCGAAAATATAAATCCCAGTGTTGATGTCGGTGCTGAGGGCTTCTTCGACAGAGGGTTTTTCCTGGAAAGTTTGGATGCGTCCCTCGTCGTCAGTGACAACGACACCGTAGCTAGAAACCCGATCTTTTGGCACGGATTTCATCACGATCGTCGCGATCGCGCCTTTTTCCTTGTGCCACTTCACCGCTTCGGAGAGATTCAAATCGATGAGGGCATCGCCGCACAGGACAATAAAGGTATCGGTGAAAAAGGGATTGAAGTCTTGAATTTTTTTCATTCCTCCGGCCGATCCCAAGGCTTCCCCGATTAATTTGCCATCGACAATGCGCCCTTCAAAAGAATAGGCGATTTGTACGCCAAAACGCTGGCCGTCGCGGAAATAGTTTTCGATTTCTTCGGCTAAATGGCTGACGTTGACCATAATTTCGTCAAACCCATGCTGGCGCAGCAGTTCCACTAAAAACTCCATCACCGGCTTTTCCAGGATAGGAATCATGGGTTTGGGAATGGTGTAGGTAATCGGACGGACGCGGGTTCCTTTACCGGCCGCAAGAATCATCGCTTTCAAGATTTTTCCTCCCAGATACAAACGTCACGCTTCCGAATGGGGCCAGGGAATAGCCGGAAATCAACGGACGATCGCGACAGTTCTATGGTTCCACTAATTCGCCGTTCTGGCCGATCTTACCGAAAAATGGTCGCCCGTGAAGGACGAAAGCGCTGCGCCGATGGGTGGACAGTTTGAATACCTATTCCTACGGATGGCGAGCCGTCCCCAACCTTGCTACGCTCGAAGCATTCGGTGCTAGTCTCGGGGTATCTACTATGGTCGGCCATCTGCAAACTTCTGTGCCCGAAGCGACAAAACTGGTGGATTCGGGGCAAATGTTATTGTACTATCGCTTGCCAGACGCGCCTACCGACGATCGCGCTAAGGAAGCGTCTCCCACGCAGTTAGTGTTTCTCGATGCGGCGTTGAGCGATCGTCACCAGTTACTCGCCGGAACTGTTTCTGAAGCTGAAGCCATCCTCCTCAACTCGGCTTGGGATGGCGTACAGCAAATTGCGGACGCACTGCACGGACGCAGCAACATCGAAGCCTTACATATTGTCTCGCACGGAATGTCTGGCTGCCTGTATTTGGGTCGTACCTGCTTGCAGGAGGCGAATTTGCATCGCTACGCACCCCAGTTACAGCAGTGGCGAAATGCTTTGGCATCCAATGGCGAGATTCTCCTCTACGGTTGTAAGGTGGCCGCGGAGGCGGCAGGTTTGGCGTTCGTGCGGCGGTTTGCAGCGTTGATGGGAGTTAGCGTGGCGGCGACGCGAGGCTTGATGGGATCGCCGCAATTGGGGGGAAATTGGGAGTTTGAGGTGCGAACGGGGCCAATCCGCACGGGGTTGGCATTTTCTCGGGACGCGATCGCGTCGTACCCCCACGTTTTTGGGTGAGGTGGAATGCACGACGCGATCGCGTTTCAGACGAGAGGCTAAGCGGGTAAAAATTCCTTAATCCGCTTGGCGATCGCGTCTGGAATATCGGATAAATTGGGTAAATGCGGGATTTCTGTCATTGCCAACCCAGTCAGTTGATTATCCTTCATCAACCGAGGAATTTCTTCGAGGTGCATTGTCATCCCCCAATCGCGTTCGGCATTGTGGGTGCTGGTCAGGTTTCCTCGTTGCTTGGAATCAACAAACCCTTCAAAACGATCGCGTCCCGACAATTCGATGTAACGAGCCGGAGTATCGGTAGCATTCCAGAAAGCGTGCATCACTCCCCGAGGTTTTTGCACGTAGCTTCCGGTGGGAGCCACAAAGCGCAATCCATCAGCACCGCCAACCTCAAAAACGAG
>CAKZKB010000677.1 GCA_937121005.1 uncultured cyanobacterium
GGCTATGGACAAGAAACCGGGTTTCTACACCCCTAGATGCTAGGATACCTGAATGCTTACGGTTTTTCTTGTATCAGTGTAGCACGATTGCCACCGGAAAATGACTGAGAGCGCCCTAGAGCAAATCCTCAACCGCTACCAAAACTCATTTATTGAGAAGGTTTACGCCAGCGAAAATCAAGACAGCGACTTGTTGATGGATGTCTTCAATATCTCTCCAGCACTTAAAAGAGAGAACAGACAATATTGGGGACGCGAACTCGGTATGTGTTGGCAATTATTAGTCATGGAAACCTGTAAAACCTATTGCAGTGGTTTTCAGTCAGCATTAAGAGTCGGAAGTGACGAACCCTGCGATTTAGTTGTCGATCGATACGCGATCGATACAAAATATCGAATTGGATCGGGGGACTCGGGAACTCTTAAAAAATTCAAATCTTATGGTTCTCTACTTCGCGATCGCAGCTATACACCCGTTCTTTTAATTTTGAGAGAGGATAATTTACCAGCCGCAATTAAAGCCTGTGAAGTTGGAAGGTGGGAAATTTATACTGGCGACGCTTCCTTAGAGTTTATCCACAGGCTGAGTGGATTCGATCTCAAGTCTTTTTTGATGGAGAGAGAGGGAGCGTTCCCTGCAAACCGATAACACCGTCGAGGCGTTTGTTGATAATGTTAATATAATCTGAAACAATCTCAATTCCGACATAGTTAATACCAAATTCTTTAGCTGCAACTAAAGTCGTTCCCGATCCGGCGAAGGGATCGATGAGAATTGAATCGTCTAAACGGGGTACAAAAATTTCCACTAACTTTCTCATCAAAGCCAGTGGCTTAACGGTGCAATGGACATTAAACTGCTCGTTCTTTTCCCTTTTAATCCCTTCTAAAATATTCGACTGGAATCCACCTAACGGATCTTGGGTATAAAAAAGCCCTGTTCCGTACTCCAGCAGTGTTTCCAGATAGTTATCAACTAGAGGTTTTTGGAGAACGCAAATGGCTTCCCACTCATTACGAAGACAGCTATGCCAACCTGACCAGCGATCGCTATTTTTGTATCCTTTTTTCTCTAGCTGTTGCTTGATATTAACGCCTTTAGGAATACCGCTCGATCGTCGATAAACGAGTATATCCCTCGCATAAAAACCTGCATTTTCTAAAGCGACTTGTACGTGCGCGATCGTCCGCGTACTGTTAAATACAAGAACCGTTGCACCGGGTTTGCAAACCCGAAAAAGTTGTTCTCCCCATTCGTAGCACCACTTTTCGTACTCTAAAATGTTGTTACGATTTCGTTGATACCATTTTCGATTTCTCACTCCACCCGCTAAACCACTACCGTAGGGAATGTTTTTGACTAAAGTTTTATAACCTTTGCCATTAACTTTTTTTATCCGCCTCTGAATTTCTGAGTCATCCCATTTGTGACCGATAAACTCGTAGTTATAAGGCGGATCGGTGATGCAAGCAGAAAAGTAGTTTTCTGGCAAGGACTGCATGACATCGCGACAGTCGCCAACTAAGACATCATTTAAAGGGAGTTTGGACATCGATTTGGATGATTCTCGATCGAATCTATAATATCGCATATCTTGTTTCTTGTCAATCTCTCTTGCCTTGATACTTCGGAAGATTGTTGGTTGCAGATGAAAATCTCGTCGATCGTCCCATCCTCATTCATCCTCTTTCCACATCCAATTGTATCCGAAAACCCATCTGTGTCTATCCTATTCATCTGTGGTTGCAAACCCTTGCTGTCGTAACAGATCTTCAAGCCAATTTGCGATCGACCGCGATACATTGGGAATAGGAGGACGATCGTAATTCAATCTCAGATCGTAACTGCCTTCTTCGTAAACTTGATGTAGCAAAGGTTGTAAATCGACGATCGCTTCTGGATCGCTTTCCTGTAAAGGGAGGGGAAATGGCGGGATTCTTTCAGGTAATTTAAATGGGTAAAGTTCGGCTTTCGGCCGCATTTGGCTGCGGCTGACTAAAATTCGGTAGTCGCTGTCAAGATCTCGTTCTAAAATTGGCATGGGTTGGCCTTGACGTAACAGATCGATTTCGACAAAATGAGTCTGGCTTTGCAATATTTTTTGTCGCTTGGCTTCATATTGAATGCGGCCGACATTCGACTGTTTGTTTTTCGGTGACAGCACCTCGATCGCGGTAATGACTTCTCCGGTTTCCACCGAACGAATTTCTAAATATCCTTCGGTTAGCGTTTCCGTTTGGGGTAATGTCACCTCGATCGCCTTGCGATCGGCGATCGCTAAGCTTGATTCTTTTT
>CAKZKB010000678.1 GCA_937121005.1 uncultured cyanobacterium
TCCACAAACATAAAAAGTTAGGATTTTTCAGTACCGGAAAAAATCCCGTTTCGGGTGGTTTGCTGTTAGGCGAACTGTTGGCAGGCGAGGCATTAGGAGTAGACTTCATCAATGGCAAAAGAAGCAATAAAAGTTTCAATCAGTTGGGCCGAACGGATCGATCGCCCTAGGTGGTATTGTGCGTACTGACGCAGCACTTTTTCTAGGGAAATCCAGGCCGATCGCAGTTTGGGGGAGTCGGGAATGGTATCGGATAGGGTTGGCGATGCCAGTTGCTGCAACAGCGTCAGTTCGATGGCGTTCAGGTAGTGGGTAATGGGGGTCAGACTCGACCCTTGTTTTGGCCCCTCTTCCGCGATCGCCTCCAAACTCACCGTCCCGCCACCCGGAATGCTAAACCCCACCCGCCAGTCCGCTACCCCGATTTGAGGCAGTAGGGGCCGCCGGGTGAGACAGCAGGCCAGGGCTTGTGGGGCCAGGCCCGCCACGGCCAGCAGGTGATACGTGCCGTGATTCAAACAGGCCAGTACCGGGTACGTGGCGGCGCTGTCAACGGCTTGCAAGCGGCTTAAATGCTCGCTAAGCAGGTAAAATAACTGCTCTTGGGGCTGTTCGTCCATGGCTTGGGCCAGCACCAGTTCGGCCAGGTATTGACCGGCCGCTAGTTTTCCCAAACTCCCGCTCAACCCCGGATAGGTGGCGATCGTCTCAGCTTGTGTAATTCTATCGAGACTTCGGCCCTTCGAGAGCAACAAATTATTAACGACAAACAGTTCGCTGCGTCCGCCAAGGCGAGATTTGGCTTTTCTCGCACCGGGGGCCACCGCCCGCACCAAACCCAGTTCTTTAGTCAATATGGTAATAATGCGATCGTTTTCTCCTAACGGAATGCTTTTGAGATTGATTCCCGTGGCCGTATAGGTTCGATTCATAACCGAGGGCGAAAGGGGGCTATTTCTATTATACGATCGGGGGTTCCCTTTGCTGTCCCATTCTTCTGGATGCTATATTAAATTTACAAAAAAGCATAGTTTGAACTGCCAATGAATCGAGATACGGATTTTTCCTCAGCACCTTCTCTGACGATCGATCGCGCTATTGCCAACTTACAACAAACTGAAGATACGGGCGATCGCTACTACGCAGCCTGGTGGTTAGGACGGTTTCGCGTCCGCGATCGCGCTGCCATCGAAGCCTTGATCGCCGCCTTAGAAGATACCACCGATCGCTCTCCTGACGGTGGCTATCCCCTGCGTCGCAACGCGGCTAAAGCCCTCGGAAAACTCGGCGATCGCGCGGCGGTTTCTCCCTTAATTGAATGCTTGCACTGCGACGATTATTACGTGCGCGAGTCGGCGGCACAAGCCTTAGAACAGTTGGGCGATCGCGCAGCCATTTCTCCGTTGTTACGACTTTTAGAAGGGGGAGTCGAAGCCGCCGTCCGAGTGCCGGGAAAACCCTATTTAGTCCAACCTTACGAAGCGGCGATCGAGGCTTTAGGAACCATAGGAGCCACCGAAGCCATTACCGAAATCGAACCTTTCTTAGCCCATTCAGTGGAAAAAGTACAGTACGCCGCAGCGCGAGCGCTGTTTCAACTCACTGGAAAAGTTGAATACGGCGATCGCTTGGTTGCGGCTTTAACCGGGCCAAAATTACAGTCGCGGCGGGCAGCATTGCTCGATTTGGGCGCGATCGGTTACGAGGGGGCAGCCGAAGCCATTGCCAAAACCTTCGCCGAAAACAGTTTGAAATTAATCTCGCTTAAAGGGATACTCGAAGCGCATTTAGAGCGTAACGACAATGCACAAATCGACGATCGCGCGGTGGAAATGATGGCACTGATGGATTCTCTGTTATAAGTTGACAAAATGCCTTACCATAGGGTAGGCATCGCCCACCCTACAGTTCTACTTCGCAACTTCTCTTAAACAGGGCAAGCCAAACCCAGTTCGTTGCACTCTCGTTCCAGCAGGTCGATCAAATCGCGATCGCCTTTGGTTTTCGCTGCCATCAGCCGCCGTTCTAGATTTTTCAACAAATTTGTTTGGTGAATTGAGGCCCATTCTGCGGACAGATCGGCACTTGAAGTCGGGCGGCTTGTCGTTTCTACGCCCCCCACATTCGTGGTACGATAGGAGACCCCGCGATATTTCAAATTGGCCACAGGCTGGACGGTATTAATATGACGAGGATAGTGCATCCTCCAAGCCTGGCCCCGATATTTGCCCGTCACGTCCCCTTCTTCCATGGGGATGGCACTCGGTTCGTGGTTGTAGCGGTTGCCGCGATAGGAAAGTTGCATTGTCGTATCTCCTTATGTTATAGGACGATCGCCTAGGGGAGCCGTCCTCTTCCGACCTTCAACACCCGATCGTCGGCTCGGATCGCTCCTGGGAGGCGATTTTTTGGGAATTAACCTTTGATTCTGTATCTATTTTGACAGTTTTCCATTTTTAATGTCAACGTCTTAAGACATAGAACGGTGTTACAAATTGCTAAGCGGTCGCCCCCAGGGGATCTTGGGGGAAAACCGACCCAAAAAGGGGGAGTTTTCCGCCTACAGATGGATTTTTGCGAGAATTGCTTGCTAAACGAATGTAAAGTACGATATATGTAGTGAAAGCAAGATGGCTGCTTCCACGCCCCAACCTACGGCCGCTCTGAATCGCATTCCGAGGTGAATGGCGAGCGACAGACAACGGGCAAAAGCCAGCCAACCGAGATTTGCACCATTTCTAGAGGATTTATGAGCCAGCAGGTTATTCACCCGATGGTGAAATTTCAACGTCGCGTCCGTTCTTTGGTGGAGTCGAAAATCGTCAAACCAACGGACAGCCTTTGGAAAATCGCCTTTTTGTTTGGTGACGAATGGACGTTCTGGAAAAAAGAACTGGCCGAATTTGGATTTTCCCTACAAGATCCCATCCGAGAATTGCTTCTCGTTGATGGATGGGACGAGGATTGATGGGGTAACGCCTTGGTCGGGGCGCGAGCATCTTGCTCGTGTCTGTTACACTCTGGGAGCGAAACGCTCCCAACTATCCGAATTTGCTGTTATTATTTTTCCAATGGCGATCCGCAGGCCTTACAAAACTGGGCATCGGCATCGTGCCAAGAAAGAGCGCAGTTGCTACAAGGAACGCGCACTTTAGCGCCTGTTTTCACCACTTGCCGGATCAGGTTTCCTAACTGCCAAGGAATTAGGGTTACGCCTGTCCAAATCATTAACAATGTAAATAGTCGTCCGGTTTCGGAAACGGGGGTGATGTCGCCATAACCGACAGTGGTCATGGTGACGACGGAAAAGTAAAAGGCATCGAAAAAGGTCTCGAAAAATTCGGAATCGTAGCGGGTTTCGACTTGATAAATAAAACCGGAATAGACAAAGACGATCGAGAAGAGGGTAAATAAAATGCGGATGAGGACGATGCGATCTTCAGTTGTGCCGAAGCGTTCTAGTGCCGGACGATCGATGTAGCGAAGTAAATGCAGGACTCGGAACCACCGCAATAAGCGCACGAAACTGATGTCGATCGCGCCGAGAAAAAAGGGAAGTAAGGCGATCGCGTCAATAATTGCATAAACGCTTAATACATAAGCGAGTTTGTTTTCGGCACACCACAGTCGCAAGATATATTCGATGGCAAAGGCGACAAGAATTCCCCAATCGATAATATTAATCGCCTGGCGAACCTCTTCGGGAATGGAGTAAGTTTGGGCAACAAAAATACTGCACGAGAGTAAAATTAAGATGACGACGACGATATTAAAAATTTGCCCCTGGGGGCGATCGAGGTCATCTAAGTAAATGGCAAGGCGTTGGCGAACGGACGGGTGGGGAACATCCATACAGCGATCGAACCAGGGAAATGATTAATTATTGTATCGAATTTGTACTCTTGCGAGTCAGTCGATCGGATAATATAGATACTGGGTGAGGGTGGGGACGACACCTCCTGCGTTCCAACCCACACTCTAACGATGGTTACTATGATAGGTCGTAACTATTCAGGTGTCCGATCGCGCCTCGGTTGTAGAAACCCGGTTTCTCAACGGATAAACTCGAATTTTATCTGGAGATCTGCCAGAAACCGGGTTTCTGAGTGCCACCTGAATGCTTACGATAGGTCTTGAATTATAGGCGCGATCGCGATAAAATCGATATAACGATCGCTCTCGTATTTTTATATGAAAATTTTAGTTCTAAATGCCGGATCGAGCAGTCAAAAAAGCTGTCTGTTCGATCTGCAAGGCAAAAGTTTACCCGATCGTCCCCCGGATCCGGCTTGGAAAGCACATATCGATTGGACGGTGAAATCGGGGACAGCAGTTTTAACCGTAAAAGCCAATGGCGAAACAGTGGAAACCGAACTCGAGTCGAGTTCCAAAAAAGACGCGATCGCCGAGATGCTGGCAACTTTAACGACAGGGAAAACCCGAGTTCTCGATCGCCTCTCGGAGATTGAAACAGTGGGACATCGCGTGGTGCATGGCGGTAGCGACTACAGCGATGCAGTCGTTGTCAACTCAGAGGTCAAAGACGCGATCGACCGTCTCTCTATTCTCGCACCCGCTCACAATCGGGTCAACCTCGAAGGCATCGAAGCGATCGAAAAGATTCTCGAAAACGTGCCGCAAGTGGCAGTTTTCGACACTGGATTTCACAGCCAGATGCCCGAATCGGCAAAAATGTATCCGTTGCCTAAAGAATGGTGCGATCGCGGTATCCGTCGTTATGGGTTTCACGGCATCAGCCACGACTATTGTACCCGGCGCACGGCTCAAATTTTAGGTCGAGATCTAGAAGATTTAAAAATTATAACCTGTCATCTGGGGAACGGCTGTTCTCTCGCCGCCGTTCGCCATGGCAAAAGTATCGATACGACAATGGGATTTACCCCTTTAGAAGGATTGATGATGGGGACTCGTAGCGGGTCGATCGATCCGGCGATTCCCTTATATTTGATGCGCCAACATGGATTAGATCTTGATGAAGTCGAACGGTTGCTAGAAAAAGAATCGGGACTCAAAGGGGTTTCTGGCATTTCTAGCGACTGGCGATCGATCCGGGAAGCCTTGCAAAAGGGGGACGAACGCGCTCGTTTGACCCTAGATCTGTACGTGCATCGGTTAGTATCGAATATGGGGGCAATGCTGACCAGTTTGGGAGGAGTTGATGCCATTTCCTTTACAGGTGGGGTTGGGGAACACGCCCCGGAAATTCGTCAGTACGCCTGCGAAAAACTAGCCTTTTTAGGGGTAAAATTAGATGGCGATCGCAACCAAAGTTCGCCTGAAGATGAGGAGATTTCCACCTCAGATTCAGCAGTGCGAGTATTGGTTATTTCGGCACGGGAAGAGTGGGCGATCGCCCGAGAATGCTGGCAATTGCAGCACTAAAATGTAAGCATTCAGGTCAAAGCAAGAAACCCGGTTTCTGGCATCGCCAGATAAAATTTGAGTCTATCCTTTGAGAAACCGGGTTTCTACACCCGAGGCGCGATCGAACACCTGAATAGTTACACTAACATTACAATCGTACCGGGAGAAGAACTTTAAATTCCGTACCGCGATCGCTCGAATCAACAATAATTTCACCTCCGTGTTCTTCAACGGCTTGATAGCAAATCGACAACCCCAAACCCGTGCCTTTACCAACAGCTTTGGTGGTAAAAAACGGATCGAAAATTTTGTTTTTGACGCGGGTAGGAATCCCCGTACCGTTGTCCCGAATGCGAACGCAAACGGTGGTGTCGTCGATCGCTTCTGTTTTGATGGTAATTTCTAACTTGCGGGAGTTGTCTCCTTTTTTACTGATATCTTCTAACGCATCAATGGCGTTGGCGATTAAATGCAACCAGACTTGATTGAGTAAGGCTGGATAGCAAGTAATGGGAGGCAAATCGCCGTAGTCTTTGCTGAGTTTGATGTTTTTTAAGCGATGGTTGAGAATCACCAATGTACTTTCGATTCCCGGATGCAAATCGGCCACTTTAATGGCAGATTCGTCGAGGCGGGCAAAATTGCGTAACGACACCATTAACCGATGAATGCGATCGGCCCCAATCCGCATCGATCGCAAGGTATCGAGTAAATCTCCTTGCAAGAAATCGAACTCGATCGCGTCAATTTTCTCGTAGATTTCTGGGTGCGGTTTTGGGTAATGATTTTGATAAAGGGCAATCAGTTCGAGTAAATTGCGGGCGTATTGTTGAGCGTGATCCAAGTTACCGTAAATAAAGTTGATCGGGTTGTTAATTTCGTGGGCAATTCCCGCCACTGTTTGCCCCAAAGCCGACATCTTTTCGGCTTGGATCAGTTGGCTTTGCGTGCGGCGCAATTCGATTAATGCGGTCTCCAATTGTTCGGCTTGTTCGCGCAGTTGTGCTTCCGATTGTTTGAGGGCTTCGGTGGCACGCTTGCGTTGGGTCATGTCAATGCCAACGGCAACGGCTGCATTGCCAGCATCGTATTTTTGCGCTGCAATTAAATAGTAGCGTTTTGAGTCTTTGACATCGGCTTCGATGACTTGCGACGCACCATTTTCAGCGCTATTGATGAAGTTTCGCACGAAATCGACAAACTGCGGGCTATTTTTCAAGAACCCTAACTCCTTACCGATAAAGGCTTCCGGAGGCATTCCGTAGCTATCGGCCAAATGGCGATTGACCCCTAAATAGTATCCCTCTTTGGCAATCCAAGAAACGAACCCCGGCACCGCATCTAAAACGGCACGCAGATGATCTTTCGATCGCTGCAATTCTTCGGCGGCTTGCTTGCGTTCGGTGATGTCAATTCCCACCACTGCCGAGGAGTCGCCCTCTTGAGATTTTTGGGCGGCAATGAGATAGTATCGTCGCACCCCTTTGACATCGGCTTCGACAATTTGCGAGGATCCCGAATGGGGGCTACTGATAAAATTATGGACGAAATCGGCAAACTGGGGACTACTTTGTAAAAACCCGAGTTCTTTACCGATAAAGGCTTCCGGAGGCATCCCGTAGCTGTCAGCTAAATGGCGGTTCACTTGTAGGTATCGTCCATCTTTAGAAATCCAAGAGACGAATCCCGGAACCGCATCTAAAATAACCTTGAGTTGTTCTTTGGCGCGATAGAGATTTTGCGCCGCTTGCTTGCTTTCAGTGACATCGCGGACGATCGCGCAGTGGTATTCCTTGCCTTCAAAATTCAAGTAGTTGATGTTGGTGTTGACGCTGAGTCGATCGCCTGTTTTAGGTTGTAAAATAGAGTCGATCGTTGTCGAACCGCGATCGCGGACAGATTGCCAATGCCTCTGCCAACTTTCGGCCGAGAAATTGGGTTCGACATCGTAAAAGCGCAAATTCAAAAGTTCGTCGCGATCGTATCCTAACAGACTGCAAGCGGCATCGTTGGCATAGAAAAATTTAGCATCGATATCGATAAAAAAGATCGCATCTTTGGCGCGATCGAGCGACAATCGAGCGATTTGTAGCGCAGCGTGGGTTTCAGCATCTAAAGTGACGCGACTCGAAGACATTGTTAATCCCTCATTCCCGATTGGCAACGGATCTCCCTATGGTTTAATTGTAGATGGTGATTCCAAATAGGCACAATTGATACTGAGATAAACTTTGGTTTGGATGCGCCCCGAGTTCCTCTTTGAGTGGCGATCGCGCGTTGCCCGAAATGCGGCTGGCGACGAAGCCTGCCATTTTTCGGTGCAAATTTCCCAATCGTAGCAAAAATTCGATCGCTTTGCTGTCACAATAGTAGCGAAGCGATAAAATTCCCTCGTGACCCCTCACCCAAGCTGGCACTTTTGGATCGATCGCGGCGGTACGTTTACCGATATTGTCGCCAAACGCCCCGACGGTACGATCGCCGTCCGCAAGCTGCTGTCGGAAAATCCCGATCGCTATACAGATGCCCCCCTACATGGCATTCGGGAACTGCTAGGGTTGGCAGCAGATGCCCCCATTCCCAGCGATCGCGTGGCAGAAGTACGCATGGGCACCACTGTCGCCACCAATGCTTTACTCGAACGTAAAGGCGATCGCTGCGTTCTCCTCATCACTCGCGGCTTCGCAGATGCCCTCCGGATCGGCTACCAAAATCGCCCCGATATTTTCGCCCGCGAGATCGTCTTGCCCGAAATGCTGTACGAACGGGCGATGGAAGTGGAAGAACGCTACAGTGCCGATGGCGAAGCGTTAATTCCTCTTAATACTGCCAAACTGCGCCGAGATTTACAACAAGCCTACCACGACGGGATTCGCAGTTGCGCGATCGCCTTTTTACACGGCTACCGCTACCCCCAACACGAAGTCGCCGCCGCCGACATTGCCCGCGACATCGGCTTTTCCCAAGTCTCCGTTTCTCACCAAGTCAGCCCCCTGATTAAACTCGTCAGTCGCGGCGATACCACCGTCGTCGATGCCTATCTTTCCCCCATTTTGCGGCGTTACGTCGATCGCGTCGCCAGCCAACTTTCCCCCCCTCTCCCCCTCTCCCCCTCTCCCC
>CAKZKB010000679.1 GCA_937121005.1 uncultured cyanobacterium
CCATCCTGCGTAGACGATATTGCCTCTATCCTCGCACTCTACCGTCCGGGGCCGTTGGATGCGGGTCTGATCCCCAAATTTATTAACCGCAAACATGGGAAAGAACGGATTGAATACGATCGCGAAGAATTGGAACCGATTCTAAAAGAAACCTATGGCGTAATGGTGTACCAAGAGCAAATTATGCGAATTGCTCGCGAATTGGCTGGCTATTCTTTAGGCGAAGCGGATTTGCTGCGTCGCGCCATGGGGAAAAAGAAAGTCTCGGAAATGCAAAAACACCGAGAGAAGTTTATCGACGGTACGGCGAAAAATGGCATCCCTAAAAAGATTGCTACAGAGTTGTTTACCATGATGGAGAAGTTCGCGGAATATTGTTTTAACAAATCCCACTCTATGGCCTATGCTTACGTCACTTACCAAACCTCTTACCTAAAAGCGAATTATCCCGTCGAATATATGGCGGCGTTGCTGAGTGCCAATAGTGGCAACCAGGACAAGGTACAGCGCTATATTGCCACCTGTACCAACATGAATATTGATGTCGAGTCGCCGGACATCAATCGATCGGAAGTGGATTTTACCCCCATTGGCAATACGATTTTGTTCGGACTCTCCGCCGTGCGAAATTTAGGCGAAGGGGCGATCGACTGCATTCTGGCGGCACGCAATGAAGGGGGAGAATTTAAGAGTTTAGCCGATTTGTGCGATCGCGTTAGTCTGCAAACCGTCAACCGCAAATCTTTAGAAGCATTGATTTTGTGCGGGGCGCTAGACCAATTCAACCCCAACCGCCACCAACACATGGAAGATCTCAAATATGTCATCGACTGGGCGCAGTCGCGGGCGAAAGATCGCGCTTCTGGACAAAGCAATATCTTCGACTTTCTCGGCAGTGCAACCTCAGAAGACAACGGCAATAGTAACAGCCAAAACACTCACGAAACGGCTCCTTCTGCCCCGCCTGTCCCCGACTATTCTTCTCAAGACAAGCTCAAATGGGAAAAGGAATACTTAGGATTTTACGTCTCCGACCATCCCCTGAAAGCGGCCCAAAAATCCTCGCGGTTGCTGTCTCCCATCTCTCTAAACGATTTGGCAGAAAAACGCGAAGGCACATCTATCAGCGCCATCGTGATGATTAGCGAAGTCAAACAAATTATCACCAAAAAAGGCGATCGCATGGCGGTTTTGCAAATCGAAGACCTGACCGGACAAGCCGAAGCCGTTGTCTTTCCTAAAAATTACGCCCAAATTGGGGCGTTACTCGAAGTCGATGCCCGCCTAATTGTTTGGGGTAAAGCCGATCGCCGCGACGATCGCGAACAGTTTATTATTGAAGATGCCGAACCCATCGATCGCGTCCAAATGGTGATGGTAGAACTGACACCGCAACAGGCGGCTGATATTCACTTGCGCGATCGTCTACGGAATACCCTTCGCGAACAAGTTCGAGACGACAACCGTTCTAAAGTCCCCGTCGTGGCCCGCATTAAAGCTGGGAAACACCATCGCTTCGTCCCCTTCGGACAGCAGTTTCGGGTTTCCGACTGCGCCGCCGCCGTCCAAGCCTTGAATACCGAGCATTTTACAGCGCGGGCCGAACCCCTGTTGCGCGGTTAGGTTCTAAAATTCTGCACAAACTCGCGCATTCAGTAGGTTGGGTTGAAGCATGAAAACCCTTTTACAACGCATCAACGCGACAACGAACAACGAACAACGAACAACGAACAACGGAGTCCAGTCACTTCTGAATTCTGAATTCTGAACTCTGAACTCTGGAGGTATCGTTACTCTACCCAACCTACAAGATTTCTACAAATACCGTAACTGTTCTACCGGATCTGATATTGTGCTACGATCGTCGTATCGCTGAAACTCATACAGGTGCGATCGCATGGCTCCAGTCAAAACCCAGTTCCTTACCTTTGCTGAATATCTCGATACCTGTCCCGAAGACGGACGCTACGAGCTCGTTAATGGAGAACTGGTAAAAATGGATCCGACTCGCGGCCACGAAGATGTTGTCGATCTTATCGATCGCCGCTTTTACGATGAAATTCGTCGGCTGAAATTAAACTATGTTGTCAAACAAAACATCTCTATTCGTACCGAAACCGCAACCGGAATCGAGCAAGGACGCAGGCCGGATTTGTGCGTTATTGAAAAAGAAGTCTGGAAGTCGGATCCGACGGCTTATGCGGCTTTAGTGCAGCCGTTTCCCTTAGTGGTTGAAGTGGTTTCGAGCAACTGGAAAACGGACTATATCGATAAATTGGACGAATATCAACGGTTGGGAATTCCTGAATACTGGATTGTAGACGATGCGACGAGGGCAACTTTTGAATATTTAGGAAACCCCAAAGTGCCGACGGTGTGGGTATATCGGTTAAACGGCGATCGCTATGAGGGCGATCGCTTTACGGGGCGCGATCGCGTCGTGTCCCCCCTGTTTCCAGAATTGCAGCTAACAGTCGATGACATTGTAGAGGCGCGATTTTCCTGATTTTTGCTCTCGTTACGTCTCTCCGGGGCGCGACGGACTGCCGAGGCCCCGCTTGTTTCCAGAAGGGGCAACCACAGGGGGATTGCCCCTTCTGGTAAAAACGACGGAATGTAAAGTTATGTTACAAAAAAGATAAGGGGGTTGACCCCTCATCTCAAAGTTGCTAACGTATAGTATATAGATGCACCCTGATGGCGGGGAGAGTGACTTAGCTCTCCCTTTTTTTTGGCTTTGTTCGCATTGTACCGTCTTTGGGGACAGCCGGACTGCTATAATTCCATCCAAAGTGCGATCGCGTTGCCGCACGGGGAGGACAAAGCAGTGAACTGGACGGTCATTTCAGGAGGCGTAACCGCGCCGCAAGGATTCAAAGCGGCGGGAATTGCTGCCGGGTTAAAGCC
>CAKZKB010000680.1 GCA_937121005.1 uncultured cyanobacterium
CCTATGAAGTGCGTCAAATTAAATGCTTGGAACGCGATCGCGTGGCCGAACTGGCCGCATTTCTACAGCACGAAACCGGGATTTCCGTGCGCTATCGATAACTTCGCGGGACTCAAACGCGCTTTGTATCGGCAGTTTCGCCATCTTCCCCGCAGAGGCGACCCGGTATCGCGGCCGTGGCGAATGTCGGGCGATCGCGATCGGAACTCAAAAAATCTGGGTCGCGATTGCGGCCGACGCGCCAACGTGACCTATACTGGAAAACAGTATTAGCAAAAAATCTTCACAATTCCCCGTCACGATGGAAGCAGGAATCGACCTCCAAAGTAGCGCGATCGAGATGCTCACCGGCTTCGGCGTTCCACCGGGAGCCGCCAAAGCCATGTGGATGCCCCTCCCCATGACCCTGATGTTGGCTGTAGCCACCTTCGGCGTACTGGTGTCCGTCTGGCTAGAGCGCAAAATCTCCGCCGCCGCCCAACAGCGTATCGGCCCCGAGTTTGCTGGCCCCCTGGGCTCGCTGCAACCCGTAGCCGACGGATTAAAACTGGTATTTAAAGAAGATGTCGTTCCCAACCAAGCCGATCCCTGGCTGTTTACATTGGGGCCGATAATCGTCGTCATCCCCGTTTTTCTCTCCTATTTAGTGATTCCCTTCGGGCAACATTTGGTACTCACCAATGTGGCGATCGGGGCATTTTTCTGGATTGCCCTCTCTAGCGTTACGCCAATTGGCTTGTTGATGTCCGGCTACGCTTCTAATAACAAATATGCCCTAATTGGGGGACTGCGAGCCGTCGCTCAATCCATTAGTTACGAATTGCCCCTGGCCCTATCTGTTGTGGCTGTGGTGATGATGTCTAACAGTCTCAGCACCATCGATATTGTCGAACAACAATCGAGCTATGGCATTTTAGGCTGGAACTTGTGGCGGCAACCCGTTGGCTTTATCATCTTTTGGATCGCCGCCGTTGCCGAAACCGAACGCTTGCCCTTCGACCTCCCGGAAGCTGAAGAAGAACTCGTTGCTGGCTACCAAACCGAATATGCAGGCATGAAATTTGCCTTGTTTTATCTCGGTTCCTACGTCAACTTGGTACTGTCGGCTTTGTTTTTCTCCATTTTCTATCTGGGGGGCTGGAACTTCATCGTTCCCATCGAATGGATACTCGATGGTTTGAACTTGAGCGCCGACATCGCCTGGGTACAAGTTCTCACTGCCACGTTAGGCATTATCATGGTATTGGTGAAAACCTACCTGCTCGTGTTCGTCACTATTTTGCTGCGGTGGACGACCCCCCGAGTCCGAATCGACCAATTGCTCGATCTCGGCTGGAAGTTTTTGTTGCCCGTTTCTTTAGTGAACTTACTGCTGACTGCCGGACTGAAATTAGCATTTCCTTTCGCTTTTGGCGGTTAGTTTTTCCCTTTCCCTGTTGAACGCTAACTCACGAGAGAAGACCTATGTTAAAATTCCTCAAACAAGTAATTTTGCAAGTTTAATTAATTTTACATTAAATGG